>NZ_JAGPUP010000525.1:0-46494 GCF_018069605.1 Microvirga sp. HBU67558
CAGGCGCTGATCGACGCCATGAAGGGCATGAGCTGGACGAGCCCGCGCGGCCCGGTCTCCATCGATCCGCAGACCCGCGACATCGTGCAGAACATCTACGTGCGCAAGGTCGAACGGAAGGACGGGGAGCTCTACAACGTGGAGTTCGCCACGATCCCGAACGTCAAGGACCCGGTGAAAGCCGCCAAGTCCAACTGATCGCAGTGGCAGGCGCCGTCGCATGACGGCGCCTGCGTTACGTTTCCTGGAGAGACCGGTGCTGACCATTCTCTTTGACGGTATCGCCTACGGCATGCTGCTGTTCGTGCTGGCCTGCGGGCTTGCCGTGACCCTGGGGCTGATGAACTTCGTCAACCTGGCGCACGGGGCCTTCGCCATGGCGGGCGGCTATGTGACGGCCGTCCTGATGAACCGCTACGGGGTTCCGTTCCTCCTGACGCTGCCGCTGGCCTTCCTCGTCCCGGCCCTCGCGGGTCTCGTGCTCGAACGGACCCTCTACAAGCAGCTCTACACGCGCAGCCATCTCGATCAGGTGTTGTTCTCCATCGGCCTCGTGTTCATGGCGGTGGCCGCCGTCGACTACACGATGGGATCGCAGCAGCAGATGATCCGCATCCCCACCTGGCTGCAGGGGCGGGTCGAGATCCTGGGGATCCAGGTCGGCCTCTACCGCAGCTTCATCATCGCGGTCTGCGGCGTTCTGGTGGTGGCCCTGCAATTCATTCTCACCCGGACCCGGTTCGGCAGCCGCCTGAGGGCCGCCGTGGACGATCCCCGCGTGGCGCGAGGGCTCGGCATCAACGTCAGCGTGATCTTCGCCGCCACATTCGCGGTGGGGTCCGGCCTCGCGGGGCTGGGCGGCGCCCTCGGGGCCGAGATCCTGGGGCTCGACCCCACGTTCCCGCTCAAGTTCATGATCTACTTCCTGATCGTCGTGACCGTCGGCGGGACGACGAGCATCACCGGTCCCTTCCTGGCCTCCCTGCTGCTCGGGATCGCCGACGTGGCCGGGAAGTACTACGTGCCGAGCCTAGGCGCCTTCGTCATCTACACGCTGATGATCGTCGTTCTCGTTCTCCGCCCACAGGGGCTCTTCGCCCGTGCGCGCTGAACCGACAGGAAACAAGCCGATGCAGTCGAATACTGCCGATAACGTAAGGGCGGCCCTGGGCCGGAGAGGCCGATGGGGCTGGGGCGAGATCGCCTTCTGGCTCATGGCGGCCGCGACCCTGTTCTTCCTGCCCGAGCGCCACCTCATCCTGAACGAGGTCGCGATCATCGGCCTGTTCGCCCTGTCTCTGGACCTGATCCTCGGCTATGCGGGCATCGTATCTTTGGGTCATGCCGCGTTCTTCGGCCTGGGCGCCTATGCGGCCGGCATCCTCGCCAGGAACGGAATCGGCGATCCCCTCTCGGGCCTGGCCGTCGCGGCACTCGCCGCGGCGATCCTCGGGTTCGTCACCAGCTTCCTCGTCCTGCGCGGATCGGACCTGACCAAGCTCATGGTGACGCTCGGCGTCGCTCTCGTCCTCGGCGAACTCGCCAACCAGATGTCGTGGCTCACCGGCGGCGCGGACGGTCTCCAGGGCATCAGCATGGGGCCGATCCTCGGCCTGTTCGAGTTCGACATCTTCGGCACGGTCGCCTACACCTACAGCCTCGTGGTGACCTTCGTGCTGTTCGTCCTGGCACGCCGGATCGTCGTATCGCCCTATGGGCTGTCGCTGCGCTCGATCCGCGACAATCCCCTGCGGGCCAGGGCGGTCGGAATCCCCGTCAACCGCCGCCTCGTGGCGATCTACACGCTGGCAGCCGCCTATGCAGGGATTGCCGGCGCCCTGCTGGCGCAGACCACCCAGTTCGTGTCCCTCGACGTGCTCGCCTTCCACCGCTCGGCGGACGTGATGCTCGTGCTGGTGATCGGCGGCGTCGGTTATCTCTACGGCGGGCTCATCGGGGCCGTGTTCTTCAAGGTGCTGCAGGACGTCTTGTCCGCCTGGACGCCGCAATACTGGCAGTTCTGGATCGGCCTGATCCTCGTCCTTCTCGTGCTGGCAGGGCGCGAGCGGCTGACGGACCGCATCCGGGCCCTGTGGCCGCGCTCGAGGCGCAGCCTCGTGGCGGATGCTTCGCAGCCTCTGCCGACGACGAAAGCCCGGGAGGTCTGACATGGCGCCCGCTCTCGAAACCAGGGGCCTCATCAAGCGCTTCGGCGGCCTCGTGGCCACGGACAACGTGACGTTCAGGCTGGAGCAGGGCGCCCGCCACGCCCTCATCGGGCCGAACGGCGCCGGTAAGACCACGTTCATCAACCTCCTCACGGGAGTGCTCGCCCCCACATCGGGGCAGATCCTGCTGGAAGGTCAGGACATCACGCGCCTGCGGCCCGAACTGCGGGTCCAGCGCGGTCTTGCCCGAACGTTCCAGATCAACCAGCTTTTCCCGGCCATGACGCCCCTCGAAACGCTCGGCTTGGCGGTCTCCGAGCGCATGGGAGGAGGGCGCGACTGGTGGCGGGTGATCGGCAGCAAGCGCGAGATCGTCGACGAGATCGTCGAGATCGCGCAGCGCTTCCGCCTGACCGATGTGCTCGACGAGCGCACATCGAACCTGGCCTACGGTAAGCAGCGTCTGCTGGAGATCGCCGTCGCCTTCGCCTGCCGGCCGCGGGTGCTCCTGCTCGACGAGCCGGCCGCCGGCGTGCCGGAGGCCGAGCGGCACGAACTGCTCGCCACGGTGGCGGCTCTGCCGCGGGATGTGTCAGTTCTCCTGATCGAGCACGACATGGATCTGGTGTTCAGCTTCGCGGACAGGATCTCGGTCCTGGTCAACGGTGCGCTGTTCACCGAAGGCAGCGTCGACGAGGTCTCGACCGACCCGAGGGTTCGGGCGGTCTATCTCGGGGAGAGCATCGATGAGTGATCTTCTGCAACTCAGCCAGGTCTCCGCCGGCTACGGGGAGGCGGTCGTGATCTCGAACATCGACCTCCGGCTCAAACCAGGGGAATCCCTGGCGGTGCTCGGCCGCAACGGCACCGGCAAGACGACCCTGCTCAACACGATCATCGGCGTGACCCGGCTGCGCGGCGGCTCGATCCGGCTCGACGGCCGGGACGTCACGGCAATCCGCCCGGACAGGCGGGCGCTCGCCGGGATCGGCTGGGTGCCGCAGGAGCGCAACATCTTCAAGTCCCTGACCGTGGAGGAGAACATCACCGCGGTGGCGCTCCCCGGACCCTGGACGCTGGCCCGCGCCTACGAGATGTTTCCCCGCCTGAAGGAGCGTCGCTCCAATCTCGGCAACCAGCTCTCCGGCGGCGAGCAGCAGATGCTGGCCATCGCCCGCGCGCTCGTGCTCAATCCCAAGCTCATGCTGCTGGATGAGCCGACCGAGGGTCTCGCACCCATCATCATCGAGGAGCTGCTGGCGGCCCTGAACCGGATCATCCGTCAGGAGGGGATGTCCGCCATCGTGGTGGAGCAGCATGCCCAGAAGATCCTCGGCGTGACCGACAATGCCGTCATCCTCGACCGCGGCACCATCGTGCATGCCGGTACAAGCCGGTCGCTGATCGATGACCCGGCGGCTCTCGAACAGCATCTCGGGGTGACGGCCAAGAAGAAGCCGGCCCGGGTGGCCGCGCGTTAGATTTTTCATCTGGAGGAACGCCCATGCAACGCACCAAACCGCCTTTCCGCGCCGACATGGTCGGCAGCCTGCTCCGTACCGCTGCCTTGAAGGAAGCGCGCCACAAGCATCACGACGGCGAGATCTCGGACGAGGCCTTGAAGGAGGTCGAGGACCGCGAGATCCGGGCCCTGATCAAGCGTCAGGAGGAGATCGGCCTGCAGGCAGTGACGGACGGCGAGTTCCGCCGCGCCTTCTGGCACTTCGACTTTCTGGAGCATCTCGACGGCGTGACGTCCGTCGAGGCCGATTCCGGCATGAACTTCAAGGGAGGCGTCGGCATTTCGAAGGCGCTGCGGATCACCGGCAAGGTCGGCTTTTCCGGCCATCACCCGATGATCGACCATTTCCGCTTCGTGAAGGACAACACGGACCGGGTCGCCAAGATGACCATTCCGGGACCGAGCATGCTCCATTACCGCGGCGGGCGGAAGATGATGAACATGGGCGTCTACCCGAACATGGACGACTTCTACGCGGATGTCGGCCGGGCCTACAACAAGGCCGTTCACGCCTTCTACGATGCCGGCTGCCGCTATCTCCAACTCGACGACATCTCGTTCGCCTATCTCTGCGATCCGGAGCAGCGCGAGATGCTGCGCCAGCGCGGGGACGATCCGGAAAAGCAGCCCGAGATCTATGCCGGCATGGTGCGCGAGGCGCTGAGGGACAAGCCGGAGGATCTGACGATCACCATGCACCTGTGCCGCGGCAACTTCCGCTCGACCTTTATCGCGTCGGGCGGCTACGAGCCGGTCGCGGAGGTGTTGTTCAACCGCATGCCGGTAGACGGCTACTTCATGGAATGGGACACGGACCGCGCCGGGGGCTTCGAGCCCCTGCGGTTCCTGCCGAAGGGCAAGTCCGTCGTTCTCGGCCTCGTGACCTCCAAGACCGGGATCCTCGAGAAGAAGGACGACATCAAGCGCCGGATCGACGAGGCGACGAAATATGTCGATCTCGATCAGCTCTGCCTCTCGCCTCAATGCGGCTTCGCCTCGACCGAGGAGGGCAACACCCTGGCCGAGGACGAGCAATGGGCCAAGCTGCGCATGATCGTCGAGATCGCCGAAGAGGTGTGGGGCAGCCCTGGCTCCGGAGCCCAGAAGGCGGCCTGATCGGGCAGGCGAGGGGACGGACCCTGCGTTCCCTCGCCATTCCCGTCACATGCGAGAGACATGCTGATGCAAGACGAACCGGTGCTCGACCTGGCCCATCTCGGCCACCTTGAACTGCTCACGCCGAAGCCCGAGGAGAGCCTGCGCTTCTTCGTCGACGTGCTCGGCATGACGGAGAGCGGGCGCCAGGGAGACTCCGTCTATCTCCGGGGCTGGGACGATTACGAGCGCCACTCGCTCAAGCTCACGGCGTCGAAGAAGCCCGGCATGGGCCACATGGCGTTCCGTGCCCGGAGCCCGCAGGCTCTGGAGCGTCGCGTGGCCGCCCTGGAAGGGTCGGGCTATGAGATCGGCTGGACGGATGGCGATCTCGGTCATGGGCCGGCCTTCCTCTGCCGCGATCCGGACGGGCATGTGGTCGAGCTCTATTACGAAACCGAGTGGTATCAGGCTCCGCCGGAGCTGAAGCCGGCCCTGAAGAACCAGGCGCAGCGTTTTCCGGCCCGTGGCGTCAATGTCCGCCGGCTCGACCACCTGAACTGCCTTGCCTCGGACATCCGGGCCAACCGGGTTTTCTACGAGACTTATCTCGGGTGCCGCCTGACCGAGCAGATCGTCCTCGACGACGGCAACGAGGCCGGCATGTGGATGACGCTGACCAACAAGAGCTACGACTTCGCCTTCACGCGGGACCATACCGGCGCGAGGGGCCGCTTCCATCACCTGACCTATGCGCTCGACAGCCGCGAAGACGTCTTGAGAGCCGCCGACATCTTTCTGGAGGCCGGCGTCCCGATCGAGTCCGGGCCGCACAAGCACGCGGTGCAGCAGACCTTCTTCCTGTATGTGTACGAGCCGGGCGGCAACCGGGTCGAGGTCTGCAACGCCGGCGCCCGGCTCATCCTGGCCCCGGACTGGAAGCCGGTCGTCTGGACCGAGGAGGAGCGTAGGAAAGGCCAGGCCTGGGGCATGAAGACCGTCGAGTCGTTCCACACCTACGGGACGCCTCCAGTCGAGATCGACGACTAGGACGGATCCTTCCGGGACAACGGTCAGGCGTTTGCTGGATCTCAGGCTCGTGTTGGCGGCGCGAGCGGGACCCGGCGTTAACTTTACCGAAGCATTAACGCCGAACCGGTCACACCATTGCGTTGACTCATAAGAAAATATTTCCGAATTCTATTGTAGCTATATGTTGAAGCCCATGGCGGGTTGAGCTCTCACTCGGATGAGAACGGCTCAAAGGCATGATGCCGCCCCGCCATACCGGTGAGAGCCCGGTATATTTCACCAAAGACATCGTCCTTGTTCTTTCGGCCGAAAGGCCATTGGTAGCGTTATGGATCGGTCCGCCATTTCTACCGCGGCACCATCGATGGTGTCCGCCGGCCCCTGGCTGACGCGCCCGTTCAGAGGCCTGATCGGCCGCTTCGGGATCGGGTTCCTGATCCCGGTGATAGAGGCGACGCTGCTCATCACCCTGCTGGCGCTGGCGCTTCCCGTCGCGCTGCTTCAGGTCTACGACCGGATCCTGCCGAACAAGGCTATCGGGACCCTGGCGGTGCTTGCCACGACGGTGGCCATCGCGGTCCTTCTGGAGGCGCTGCTGCGCCACGTGCGCGGCCGGGTGCTCGCCCGTGTCGCGGCAACCTCGGAGGCCCAGGCCCATCGCCAGGCCATGCAATGCCTGCTGAATGCCCCTCTGTCCGAACTCGAGGCCCACGGCAACGGCTATTACGCCGAGCGCCTCTCGGCGATCGGCACCCTGCGCGAGGCCTGGTCCGGTCCCGCCCTGCAGGCGATGCTCGACCTTCCTTTCGCGCTGCTCTACCTCCTCGGCATCTGGTATCTGGCAGGTCCCCTGGTTCTGGTGCCCCTGACGCTTCTGGCCGGCGTCGGCCTTCTGGCTGCGCTGACCGGACACCGTGTTCGCCGCGCGGCACATGAGCTCGCGATGGCCGAGGAGCGTCGCTTCAATTTTCTCTTCGACACGCTGAACTGCATTCACTCCATGAAGGTGCTGGGCGCCGAGCCCTTGCTGGAGAGGCGCTACGAGCGCCTGCAGAACGGCTCCGCGCAACTGCGTCGGAAGCTGTCGCATCGGATTTCGTCCGGTCAGGAAGGCGGCATGCTGCTGGCCCAGGTCGCCACGGTGGGAGTCGCGGCCTTCGGGTGCCACATGGTTCTGAGCGGACAGCTCAGCGTCGGCGGGCTTGGCGCCTGCACCATGCTGGTCGGTCGCACGATGCAGCCTCTCCTCGGCGGCGTCGCCCTGTGGTCGCGCCTGCAATCGCTCAGAGAGAGCAAGCGGCGCGTCGCCGAGATCGGGGCGCTTCCGCAGGAGCGCAGCGCCGGGCGGCCCGCCTTGCAGGTCCCTGCCGGTCACGTTCTTCTGCAGGACGTTCGGTTCCGGACCCCGCGCTATAGCGAATGGCTGTTCGACGGTCTCGACCTTGAAGCCCTGCCGGGCGAGATCGTCGGCATCACCGGCTCCAACGGATCCGGCCGTTCCGCATTGCTGCGCCTGATCGCGGGAGACCTCAAGGCGACGAGCGGACAGGTCCAGATCGACGGGCAGGATCTCGCCGAGGTCGATGTCGGGCCGGCACGGCGGCTCGTCGCTCTGGTGCCGCCGGATCCGGCACTGGTCCGGGGCACCCTGCTGCAGAACATGACCATGCATCAGCCGCAGCGCGAGGGTCTGGCCCTGCGCCTGGCGACGGAACTCGGTCTCGACCAGGTTGCCAGCGCCTTGCCGGGCGGCTGGCACACCCAGGTCGGTGTGGCCGCCACGCCCTTGCCGCGCGGCGCCGCCCAGCGCATCGGTGTCGTTCGTGCACTCGTCGAGGAACCGCGCATCCTGCTCCTGGACGACATCACGTCGCAGATCGACGGCGACAGCGATGCACGACTGGCCCGTCTCCTGGCGGACCTGCGGGGCAGGGTGACGGTGGTGATCGTCACGCATCGCCCCTCCACGTTGAACATCGCCGACAGGGTCTACGCGATCCGGGACAGCCGATTGGAGCGCGTGTCATGAACCTGGCCAAGGAAGACCGTTCGCGCTTTCCGCTGGAACTGCCGGAGGATCTGGTTGCGCCATCCGATCTCGCCCGCTGCCTGACGTCCATGCTGTGGCTGATGGAATGGTCCGGCAGCGCGGACGATCTGCTGTCGGCTCTGCCGCATGTCAAACCGGACCTCGACATCACGGACGTGCGGAACACTCTGGCCATCCTGGGCTATCCGACCCGCATGGAGCGCCTGTCGCGCGGGAGCCTCGACCCGAGGCGGCTGCCGGCGATCCTGCTCCCGACGGGCGGCGCAGCGGCAATCGTCTATCGCGACGAAGAGGGGAGAATCCTTCTCCTCGACGGGGCGACCGGCCACGTGGAGCCCTGCAGCCCGGAGACGCTTCGCGGGACCTTGATGCTCGTCATCGATGCGGATGCAGGAGCGTCGCGTCAGGGGTGGTTCAGCGGAATCGCCCGGCGGTTCCGCGGCGATCTGCCGGCGCTGCTCGGCATCAGCGGATTGATGGCGGTGCTCGGGCTCGCGGTGCCCGTATTCACCATGTCGGTGTTCGACACCGTGATCGCCGGCTATAGCCCGCAGACCCTGCCGATGCTGGTCGTTGGCGCGGCAATCGCCATCCTCCTTGAGGTCGCATTCCGGTCCATTCGCCAGCGGGCTCTGCTCAGCATCGCGGAACGGCTCGACCGGACCGTGCCGAGCGCCGTCTTCACGCAGCTCATGTCCCTGCCGACGGCCCTGGTGGAAAGAGCCGGAACCGCCTCCCAAGTCTCGCGGCTCCGCGATTTCGCGGCGATCCGTGAGTTTCTCACGGGCAGTTTCGCCGTCGCTCTTCTCGACATGCCTTTCACGCTGCTCGTCATCATCCTCATGGTGCTGCTGGGGGGCTGGATTGCGGTGGTTCCGGTGGGCACGGCCATCGGGTTCGTCGCCCTCTACCTCGTGTCCCGCGGCCCGATGCGACTGGCGATTGAGCAGGCCGCTCGGGCCAATCAGGCGCGGGAAGCGCTCGCTGTCGAAGCTCTCGAAACCGTCAGGACCCTGAAGCTCGTCGGGGCTGAGGAGCGCTGGATCGATCGCTATTCCGCCGCAGCGGCTGCCGCGGCCGTCGCCTCGGCCCGGGTCAGCACCTTGTCCGGGTCGGTTCTCGCCACGAGCCAAGCTCTCGTGACCCTGTCGGGTCTCGCCGCCGTCGTGATGGGAGTGCTCGCGGTTCTGGGCGGCTCGATGACCGCAGGTGCGCTGATTGCCGGGATGATGCTGATCTGGCGAATTCTCGGCCCGCTGCAGACCTGCTTCGTGATGCTGTCGCGCTGGGAGCAGACACAGGCCTCCATCCGGCAGGTCGACGGGCTGATGGCCCTGGAGACGGAACGGCCTCCGCCGCTCGAGGCGCGCATGGCGCCGCCGGAGCAGGGCGCCATCGTGTTCCAGCGCGTGACCCTGCGCTATCTTCCGCAATCCGAACCGGTTCTCGCCGGTGCCAGCTTCGCCATCCAGCCCGGTCAGGTCGTTGCCGTGACGGGTGCGGAAGGAAGTGGCAAATCGACCCTGCTTCTGCTGATCGCAGGGCTCTACAGGCCTCAGGGTGGACTCGTTCGGATCGACAGCCACGACGTGCGCTCCTTCAACCCCGCCGTGCTTCGTCGCAGCATCGGCTGGGTGCCGCAATCGCCCGGTCTTCTCTACGGCACGGTGGCGCAGAACCTGCGTCTCGCCCGCCCCAGCGCGTCGGACACGGAGCTCCGCGACGCGGCCGCGGAAGCCGGTGTCCTTGAGGCCATCGAGGCGCTGCCGCAGGGCTTCGACACCCGAGTGGGCGACAACCAGAGCGGCCGCCTGCCGCGCAGCATCCTGCAACGGATCGCCCTTGCGGGCGCCTTGCTGCGTGATGCGCCGATCCTGTTGCTCGATGAACCTGTCGCGGGTCTCGACGACGCCTGCGCGAAAGCCTTCACCGACGTCATCGCCTCGCGCCGCGGCCGTTGCACGATCCTGATGGCAACCCACCGGCCGAGCCACATCCGGCTGGCCGACCGCGTCCTGCGCCTGCGTGACGGTCAGGTGGAAGAACTCGACCAGCAGACGGCTCCTCCCGTCGGCCCCCGTCCGACGAGAGCTCCGATCGGCCCGTCCGTGGCGAACGCCGCCTTCGGTCATCTGTCTGCCGCCAACAACTCGAAAGTTGCATGATGAGCAAGACCGCACTCTCCGCCACGACCGGCGAAATCCTCCCGCCGATGGCGGACCGTCATGTCCTGCCGCGTGCAAGCCGCAAGCCGCGTCCCGACGGCCATGTGCTTGCCCTCGAAGAGCTGCGGGTGCATGGGCTCGAACGAACGGTCGTCCTCGGAACCGGGCTTCTGGTCGCCGCAGGACTGACCTGGGCGACGCTTGCCCATGTGCCGGAAGTCGCCGTCAGCGTGGGCGAGATCGCCCCGACCGTGGCGCCCGCGCCCGTTCAGCATCTCGAGGGCGGGATCGTCGCCGAGGTGCTCGTGAACGAGGGCGAATCCGTCGAGGAGGGGCAGGCTCTCATGCGCATGAACGATGCGATCGCGCAGTCGGAGCTGTCGCAGGCGCGTCATAGGCTCGAATCTCTCCAATTGCAGTCGGAGCGCCTTGCTGCAGCTGCCGAGGGCAACATGGTGGCTCTCGACCTTCGTGGGCGTCAGGGGCAGCTGGCCGGGGTCATTGCTCATGCGGGCGGAGAGGCTGAGACCCTGCCGCCCCTTGCCTCCGGGAAGTTCCTCGAGCCGCAGCGCGCGGCCCTGACCGCACGCCTGAAGGCCCTGGGCGACCGCGTTTCGGTTCTGCAGGAGCAGGTGGCGCAGCGGCGCGGCGATCTGGCAACGTTGGCGGGACAGATCACGTCCGTTCAGGAACAGATGGAGCTGCATTCCAAGGAGCTTGGAATTCGTGAGGACCTCGCCCGCAATGGCCTGACGACGCGTCTCTCGGTGCTGGAAGCGCAGCGCCTTTTCATGAGCGCCAAGGCCGAGCACGAGCGGCTGACCAGTCAGCGTGCCACAGCGCAGCGTAGTCTCGCCGAGGCCGAAGCCCGGGTCGTCGAGGCGCGGTCCGCGGCGGTCGACGAGGCGCGGCAGGAGGCGGCTCGCGTCGCCCTCGAGGTCGCCGAGACGAGTGACCTGGTCCACAAGCTGGAAGACAGGGCCGAGCGGATCGTGCTGCGCGCGCCGATCGGCGGCGTCGTGCGCGGGCTTGCCGTCCATCGCCCGGGAACGGTGCTGCCGCCCGGCGGACTGGTCGCGGAAATCATGCCGCAGGACGCGCAGCTCGTGGCGGACGTCCGCCTGATGCCACGCGATATCGGTTTCATCGAGGTCGGCCAGCCGGTGCATGTGAAGGTTCAGGCCTTCGACTACGCGCGCTTCGGCTCCGTGGAAGGGACGGTGGAGCGCATCTCGGCCGGCACCTTCCTCGACGAGCAGCGGCAGCCGCACTACCGCGCCCGCATCGCCCTGAAGCAGCAGCATGTCGGCCATGACCCGCGTCACGCGCAGCTCGTCGCCGGCATGACCGTCCAGGCGGACATCACCACCGGCACCAAGACGGTGCTGCAGTATCTGCTGAAGCCGATCTACTCCGCCATGGCGGCATCCTTTCACGAGCGCTGAGCACATCCATGACCCAGCAACCTGATCTGACCATTCCATTCGATGCCAGCGTGGTCGACGAGGAGGCCCTGCGGGCCCTGCGCGCCGTGCAGCGGGCGGTTCCCGTCGGCGATGGCGGTGCCAGCGGCAATCTCGTTGGTGGAACGGAGGCGGTGGCGGCTTTCGGCATGGTGCCGGGAGCCCCGACGGGAGGCGGCTCCGCGGCAACCGCTGGGATCGCGCCGCTAGCAGAAACCCAGGCTGCCAGACCGATCGACGTGGCGCTCGGGAGGCTGGAGACGCCGTCTCTGTCCGGCTTGCCGATCGATATCCGGAGAGTCATTGCCGATGCTCCGGAGGTTGCTTCGACCCTCGTGCGATCGTCCGTCTCTGCGAAGGCGGGAGCGGTTGCAGGATCCTCCAGCACGCCGCCTTCCTCGACCGGGTCCTCATTTGAGCCTGGATTCGCAACCGTGGGTCCCTCCGAGCGTGAGGACCAGGCCGTCGTGGCGCCGCCTTCCGTAGACCAGCCGACGCCCGGGGAGCCTCAGCCCGAGGAGCCACGCGATACGATGGCCTCTCCTCCACGCGTCCAGGTCGCCGATGCGTCGGGCGAGGAGGATCAGCCGATCGCGCTCGACCTCACGGCCATCCTGGGCGACACGGACGGCTCGGAGGCGCTGTCGATCACGATCTTCGGCGTTCCCGAAGGCGCATCGCTGACCCATGGGACGCGCCAGCCGGACGGCAGCTGGACCGTGTCGCCGGCCGATCTGCAGCATCTCGGATTCGTTCCGCCGGAGAACTTCTCCGGCACCGTCAGCCTCACCCTGCGAGCCACATCGCAGGAGGTGAATGGCGGGACGTCGTTCGTCGATGCGCCGTTCCGGGTGCAGGTCCATGCAGTGGCCGACGCGCCGGCCGTGACGGTCGCCGACGCTCACGGACACGAGGACGTTCCCGTGAGCCTCGCTGGCCTCGGCGGCGCGTTGCGTGATACGGACGGTTCGGAGAGCCTCAGCTTCGTGCTCAGCGGAGTGCCCGAAGGAGCCACGCTCAGCGCCGGCACGGCGCTCGGTGGTGGCCGCTGGGCCCTGACGCCGGCACAACTCGAAGGCCTCACCTTCACTCCACCCCTGCGGGCATCCGGGTCGTTCACCCTGACTCTGACGGCCATCGCGACCGAAAGCGAGCCGGGCGTCCCGAGCGCCCGGACCTCGGCCACGTTCAACGTCGTCGTCGATCCGGTGGCGGATGCTGGCACGATCAGCGGGACGAGCATGGGATCGGAAGACGCCCCGATCCTGCTTCGCCCGACCTTCATGAGTCCGGATGCGGATGGATCCGAGAGCTGGGCCCAATTTACCCAGGTGGCGGGCCTCCCAGCCGGCGCCTCGCTCAACCGCGGCACCGAGATCGCGCCGGGCCTGTGGCAGGTCGCGACCGCGGATCTGCGGGCCGGGCTCGTGACCATCCGGCCCGCCGCCCACAGCGATGCCGATTTCACCCTGACGCTGACCGCGACCCTGATCGACAGCGCCAACGGCACGAGCGCCAGTCGCGTCGTGACCGGAACGCATTCCGTCACCGTCACAGCCGTCGCCGATGCCCCTTCGATCGCCGCCGCCGACGTATCGGGCGACGAGGACCAGCCGATTCCGCTCGACCTGTCCGCCCGGCTCGTCGACACCGACGGGTCGGAAGTTCTGTCTGTCAGCATTCTCGGTGTCCCGGACGGCGCCTCGCTGTCGCACGGCACGCGCCAGTCGGATGGCAGCTGGAGCGTGTCTCCGGCGGACCTCGGAGTCCTGTCGATCACGCCACCCAGGGATTTCTCCGGGACGATCCGCCTCACTCTCACGGCCGTCGCCACCGAGAGCGAGCCCGGCGTTCCGAGCGCTCGCAGCACCACGACCTTCAACGTCATCGTCGATCCGGTCGCCGACGCCGGTACCGTTTCAGGCACGAGCGCCGGACCGGAGGATACGGCGATCCTGCTCCAGCCGAGCTTCGTCACTCCGGATGGGGACGGATCCGAGAGCTGGGCCGAATTTACCCAAGTGGCGGGTCTGCCGGCCGGCGCCTCGCTCAACCGCGGCACCGAGATCGCGCCGGGCGTTTGGCAGGTGTCGACGGCCGACCTGCAGGCCGGGCTCATCGCGGTTCGACCGGCCGAGCACAGCGACCAAGATTTCGCCCTGACCCTGACCGCGACGCTGATCGACAGTGTGGATGGCCGGAGCGCGAGCCGGGTCGTGACCGGAACACATACGGTTGCGGTGTCAGCCGTCGCCGATGCCCCCACGATCTCGGCGGCCAACGTGACCGGGGACGAGGATCGCCCGATCCCGCTGAAACTCTCGGCTGCTCTCGTCGATGCCGACGGGTCGGAAGTCCTGTCGGTCCGCATCCTCGGCGTGCCGGCGGACGCATCACTCTCGCACGGTGTACGCCAGGCCGACGGCAGCTGGAGCGTGCCGCCGACTGACCTTGCGCATCTCACCATTACGGCCCCGAAGGACTTTTCCGGCACGATCAATCTGACCCTCGAGGCAACCACCCGCGAGACGTCGAACGGCTCGACCGCGACCCGGAGCACCGGCTTCCAGGTGGAGGTCGACAACGTTTCCGACGCTCCGGCGGTCAGCGTCCATGACGCGTCGGGACCCGAAGACCGATGGGCTGCTCTCGACCTCTCCGCCGCTCTGACCGATACCGACGGTTCCGAGACTCTGTCGGTCAGCATCCTCGGCGTTCCGCCTGGGGCTTCGCTGTCGCGCGGCAGCCGCGCAGCGGACGGCAGCTGGCATGTGGATGTGGCGGATCTGTCGAACCTCTCCATCCTGCCGCCGGAAAACTTCTCCGGCACGATCAGTCTGACCCTGCGCGCGGTCTCGTTGAGCGAAAACGGCTCGACGGGGACGACCGATGCTCCTTTCCGGGTGCATGTGGAGGCCGTTGCCGACATCCCGCAGGCCGGCGCCCACGATGCGGCCACCGAGGAAGACCAGCCCGTGGGCCTCGACCTTTCGGGCGCTCTGACCGACACCGACGGTTCGGAAGTGCTGTCGTTCGTGATCGAAGGCCTGCCGCCGGGCGCCCAGCTGTCCGCTGGCAAGGACAACGGCGACGGCACCTGGAGCCTGTCTCCGGCACAGCTCACCGGGCTCAAGATCACGCCGCCCGCCGACTGGAGCGGCACCATGGCCCTGACCCTGGTGGCTCAGTCGCGGGAAACGTCGAACGGATCGACCGCGACGACGCGGGTTCCCTTCAAGGTCGAGGTCGAGGCGGTCGCTGATGCTCCGCAAATCGTGGTTCACGACGTCAAGGGTCTCGAGGACACGCCGGTCGCGCTCGATCTGTCCGCGACTTTGAAGGATCGGGACGGATCTGAAGTGCTGTCCGTCGCCATCTTCGGCGTGCCGGCCGATGTCGGCCTGTCCCACGGCACCCGGCAGCAGGACGGCAGCTGGAGCGTGTCTCCCGCCGATCTCCCGCACCTTTCGCTCATGCCGCAGAAGGACTTTTCGGGTGTGCTGACCCTGCGCATCGAGGCGACGGCGAAAGAAGGCAACGGCGATACGCGGACCAGCTCCGCCGCTTTCCGCGTCGAGGTCGGCGCGGTTGCCGATACGCCCGACGTCACCGTGGCGAACTTCTCCGGACGCGAGGATGAGCCTGTCGTCCTCAAGGGGCTCGGCGGAGCGCTGCGCGATCTCGATGGCTCGGAGAGCCTGAGCTTTCTCCTGACCGTTCCGGCCGGTGCAACCCTCAATGTGGGCGTCAAGCAGGCGGACGGACGCTGGCTTCTCACCCCGGCTCAGCTCGACGGGGTGATCCTCACGCCGCCGCCGAACGTCTCCGGCAGGATCACCTTGACGCTCACGGCCGTTGCGACCGAGAGCGACCCGAGCGCCCCGGCCGCTCAGAACTCGGCGCCGTTCACCGTGGATCTCGACCCGGTTCTCGACACGGGAACGATTGGCGGATCGGGCAGGGGCAACGAGGACACGTGGATCCGCCTGAAACCGTCATTCGGCACGCCCGATGTCGACGGATCGGAACAGTGGTCCGAAACGACTCAGATCATCGGAGTTCCGGCAGGCGCTACCCTCAGCCGAGGGACGCTCGCGGACGGCGTGTGGACCGTGTCCACGGCGGATCTGCAGGCCGGGCGGGTGTACGTCAAACCGCCAGTCAACAGCGATGAGGACTTCAGTCTGACTCTCAAGGCGACTCTGAGCGACACCGGCAACGGAAAGACTGTCCACGAGGAGGTGACGGGCACCTACGGCGTCAAGGTCCTGGCCGTGACGGACGCGCCGAACGTGAGCGCTTCGGACGTGTCCGGAAAGGAGGATCAGGCGATCGCGCTGGACCTCTCGGCCTCGCTGGTGGACACCGATGGCTCGGAAACCCTTGCGGTCAGGATCTATGGCGTCCCGAGCGGCGCCTCCCTGACGAAGGGCACACCTCAGTCCGACGGCTCCTGGCTCGTGGACGCAAAGGATCTCTCGAGCATTTCCCTGAAGCCTCCGGCGGACTTTTCGGGAACGATCGATCTGAGGCTCGAAGCGACCGCCAAGGAGACATCGACCGGCAGGACCGAAATGCGCGACGTGTCCTTCCAGGTCACGGTCAACGCCGTCGCGGATGCACCGGGGCTGCGGGTCGCGCCGGCCTTCGGCGACGAGGATACGGCCATTCCGTTGAACATGACGGCCTGGACCACCGATCGGGACGGTTCGGAAAAGATCGTCGAATTCAGGATCACGGGCATTCCGAATGGAGCGACCGTCCGCGCCGGTGGCATGGAACTGGTCGCGGTCGACGGGAGCGTGTTGGTCGATCCGGCGCAGGTGAACAGCCTGACCATCACGCCGCCTGCTCAATCGGACGCGGATTTCTCCGTGCGCGTGGTGGCGGTCTCGGCCGAGCCCAACGGCAGTACGGCCGAGAGCGAGCCGCGCGACATCCCGGTGACGGTGCGGGCGGTCGCGGACGCTCCGGTGATGGATGTCACCAGCGCCAGCGGCCTGGAGGATACTCCGATCGCCCTCAACCTCACGGCGACCCTTCCGGACAGCGACGGGTCCGAGGCGCTGAGCTTCGTGATCAGGGGCGTGCCGGATGGCGCGATCATGTCCCACGGTACCTATCGCGGCCCCGGCGTCTGGTCGCTGACGGCAGCGGAGGCCAAGGCGGTCACGCTGCTGCCGCCGGCCAATTTTTCCGGCACGATCAATCTGTCCGTGACGGCGGTCTCGCAGGAGGAGCGGGGAGGCGACGAGGCCAGGACGCCCGTCACGTTCCCGGTCGAGGTCAAAGCGGTGGTGGACGTACCCGCCGTCGGCGGTCTCGACGGGGTCTCTGGCAACTGGGGGGCCATGCACGGAACCGAGGATCGGCCCATCGCGCTGCGCCTCGATCCCGGCCTCACGGACAGCGACAATTCGGAGAAGGTCGTCGGCGACATTCTCATCAGCGGGGTTCCCGACGGAGCCGTTCTGCGCCTGGCGGATGACAGCGTCGTCACGCCGGACGAACACGGCGTCTACAGGATCGCCGCAAAGGACATGACCGGGATCACGCTCACGATGCCGCACGACAGCGACCGGGCGGCCACCCTCCACGTGACGATGATGATCGAGGACAGCGGCGGCGTGCGGGCGACGATCGGCGGTCAGATGGTGGTGGATCCGCTCGGCGATGCCGACACGCCGGTCCTGACTTTCGAACAATCGACCGGCACAGGCCATACCAGCATCAATCCCGACGACGGTCGGATCCCGCTTCACATTACGGCGCTCCCCGGCGACAACGACGGCTCGGAAACCTTGTATATCTGGGTCCGGAATGTGCCCGACGGCGCCGTTCTGTCGGCCGGCATCCCGGCGGGCGAAAAGCTGTGGCTGGTCCCGGTCGAGTCCCTGCCGACGCTGTCGATCCGTCCCCCGGCCGGGTTCACCGGGAGTTTCAATCTGACTGTGACCGCCGTCGGGGTGGAGCGCGAGGGCGATCAGGCCGACCGGACCGAAATCGTCCCGGTGACGGTCACCGCTCCTGTGGGTGGCGGCGAGGGCACCGGTGGCGGCGGATCGGGCACCACGCCCGGCACCGCGCCGGTCGCGCAGGCTCCCGGCCTGACGGTGCACAATGCGGTCACGAACGAGGACAACGCGATTGTGTTGTCCATCGATGCCAATACCAACGACACGGATAGCGGTCGCGAGACCCTCGGCATCCGCATCGAGGGCGTTCCCGCCGGCGCGTACCTGTCGGCCGGCGTGCGGGACCCGGCGACCGGCGCGTGGGTGCTTCGCCCTGATCAGTTGACCGGACTGACCCTGACGCCCCCGGCCGACTTCTCGGGAACGATCACGCTCAAGGTCGCGGCCGTTTCCACCGAGGCCACAGGCAGCCAGACGAGCACGATCGCCGCGCTGAACGTCGACGTCACCCCCGTTGCGGACCATGCCGTCATCGGCGCCAATCCTCCCGCGGGCGTCGAGGACACGGGAGTCCCGCTCAACCTTTCCGTCACGGCGAGCGACCGCGACGGGAGCGAGAGCGTCACGTCGATCGTCATCTCCAATCTTCCGGCGGGCGCACGCCTGGAAGGCACGGGACTCATCGATCTCGGAGGGGGAAAGTGGCGGGTCGAAGCCGCCGATCTCGCGAGCCTGCGCTTCGTGCCGCCGCCGGACAAGTACGGGACCTTCGAACTGAAAGTCGAGGCGACGACTCAGGAAGGGAGCAACGGCGTCACGCAGAGCACGAGCCGGACGATTTCCGTTTCGGTCGCGCCTGCGGCCGATGCACCGACGATCGAAGTGCACAATGCGGCGGGGAACGAAGACGGGACCATCAGTCTCAACCTCTCGGCCCAGCTGACGGATACCGACGGCTCGGAGGTGCTTTCCGTGGTGATCGAGGGGCTGCCCGAAGGGGCGCGCCTGTCCACGGGCATCAACAACGGCGATGGCAGCTGGACGCTCACGCCCTCCCAGCTCGCCGGTCTCACCGTCACGCCGCCGGGCGACTGGAGCGGGACCATGAACCTGACCCTGCTGGCCCACGCGCGGGAGACGTCCAACGGCTCCGTGGCGACCACCCGCGGCACGTTCCAGGTGCAGGTGGATGCCGTGAGCGACGCGCCGGTCGTGAGCGCCCGCGATGCGTCCGGTCTCGAGGATCAGCCGATAGCGTTGAACCTCTCGGCAGCCCTGACGGACCGGGACGGCTCGGAGGTGCTGACGGTTGTCATCTCGGGCATGCCGGCCGGAGCTCGACTCTCCCATGGCTCGCCTCAGGGTGACGGCACATGGATCGTTTCGCCAGCCGACCTGCCGCACCTCGAAGTCACTCCGCCTGAGAACTACTCGGGGACGTTTTCGCTCACCATACGGGCCACGGCTCAGGAGAGCGCGGGTGTGCCCATTACGAGCGAGGCGAGCTTCCGCGTTCAGGTCGGTGCCGTTGCGGATGCTCCCGAGGTGATCGTGTCCGATGCCACCGGCAGTGAGGACACGACGGTCAGCCTCGCGGGCCTGGGCGGCTCCCTGCGCGATACGGACGGGTCCGAGACCCTGGAGTTCGTGCTCAGCGGCGTGCCTGCGGGGGCCAGCCTCAACGCAGGCATGAAGCAGGCAGACGGCAGCTGGCTGCTGACGCCCGCGCAGCTGACCGGTCTGACTCTGACCCCGCCTGCGCAGTTCTCGGGCGAGTTCACCCTCACGCTGACCGGGGTGGCCACGGAAAAAACCGGCGGGTCGACTGCCCGGACCTCGGCGGACTTCACGGTGAGCCTCAACCCTGTCGCGGATGCAGGGACGATCGGCGGCATGAGCGCGGGAGCCGAGGATACTTCGATCCTGATCAAGCCGACCTTCACCCTCCAGGACAACGACGGATCCGAGGCCTGGTCGGAGTTCACCCAGGTCTCGGGCCTTCCGGCCGGCGCGAGCCTGACCGTGGGCTCCCAGCAGGCGCCCGGCACCTGGCTGGTCTCCACGTCCGACCTGCGGGCCGGTCTCGTATCGGTTCAGCTCTCGGGTCACAGCGATGCGGATTTCACCCTGACCCTCAAAGCGACCATCACCGACACGGGCAACGGCGTCACTTCGACCCGCGACGTCACCGGAACTCATCTGGTGACCGTTGCTGCGGTAGCCGACGCACCCGAGGTGACCGCCCGCGACGTGCTCGGGCAGGAGGATCATGCGATCGCACTGGACCTGTCCGCCGCCCTTGTGGACACCGACGGCTCCGAGACCCTCTCGGTGACCATTCTGGGAATTCCCGCGGACTGCAGGCTCTCGCAGGGCGAGGCGCTCGCCGGCGGCGCATGGCGGGTTCCTGCGGGGGCTCTGACGGGCCTCCAGCTCATCCCCGCCGACGACTGGCACGGGACGCTGCATCTCACCCTTCAGGCCACGAGCACCGAGGCGACCGGCGAGACCGCGACGACAACGACTCCCTTCACGGTGACCATCGAGCCGGTGAACGACGCTCCCGAGCTGACCCTGACCGCGCCGGCCCATGCGGGCGCGAGCGCGCATCAGGCCCACGCGATCGGGGCGGCCCAGGCGAGCGACATCGACAGCACCCAGCTCGGTGGCGCGACCATCACCTTGTCCGGCGGGCAGCCGAACGATCGTCTCGACTTCGACGGCTATGCCCTCCATGACCAGAACGGGCACCTGATGATCGGCGATACGGGCATCGAGGTGGTCGGCGGCGGCTATGTGGCCGGGGCCCTGACGCTGAGCGGCCACGCCAAGCCTGAGACCTATGCTGCGGTGCTTCAGTCTCTCGTCCTCGAGAGCAGCGATGCCGCGGGGCTCGCGGCCGGATCCAGGAGCATCTCGGTCACGTTGCACGACAGCGAGGGCGCGACCTCTACGCCGAGATCCGTCGAAATCGTCGTGGACGAGCCCCCGCCGGCAGCACCGGAGGTTCACGGCCTCGCCGCCGGGGCGGATTCCGGAACGACCCAGGAGCTCGCCGGATCGGACATCCTCCTGCTGATGGCGGACGGGGTCCTCGATCCCGGCCACGACGCCTCGAGCGCCTGGACGGATCAGATCAATGCAGGCGATTCCCATCAGGCCGGGCCTCATCCGTCGCCGGGGCTCGATCAGCCTGTCGCGGACACTATTCAGCCCATCGACGATCTCCACATCGATACGGCGCGCACGCATTGGTCGTGAGAAGGGTGTGCGAGGAGGGCTCATGCCCGGGGATCGGGCCATCTCGGTTGACGTATCCGGTCGAGCGGCCTTAGAGAAGGATGCGTGCCGGTGCGGATTTTTCCCGCATCCGGAGGGGTGGCCGAGTGGTTTAAGGCAGCGGTCTTGAAAACCGCCGTGGGTGCAAGCCCACCGTGGGTTCGAATCCCACCCCCTCCGCCATTCTCCGCGGGTCCTTCGGCGCCGCCTCACGCAATGGGAAGGGCTTTGTTAACCAATTCCTTGCAAATGTGGTCCGCTGTCTTCGGGAGAGTCGCGTCGTGACGTCTGTTGCGAGCATCATCGGCTAAGCTTCTGCGAACGGTGGAGAAATTGATTTTGCCGGTGCCGACGCTCGTCGATTCCATGCTCCTTGCCGCGTTGCCGGCTAAGGCTGCGTGGCATCGAGATCGCTAATCTGGTTGATTAAGGATCGCGTCTATCGCCCTGCAAAACAAAAGCTTTTTTCGACTTGTTTTAATGTTGCCGATATGGCAGCTTTGCCATTGACAAGCGGAGCGGTTTAACCTCCTTTTAAGGACTTGATAAGCACTTTGGCTTGATGTCCGCGCATGGGAGGAGACCCCATGGGCCGAACAGACGATAGGATGCGAGACGATATGGCTTGTGATCGGGCTGAAGCGAAGACCGGAGTGAAGGGACGGGCCTCGTCCTTCAATCAAAGGGCTCTCCTCCGCATCGCAGGTGTGACCGCGATCGCCCTGACGGCAGCCAACTGCTCCTCGAATGTTCGGGGCGGCATCGATCCCAAATACGGCGTGGCCCCGAGCCCGAAGGTCGTGGCCGACGGGCAGCCGATCCCGAAGGGCGGCGGCCGCGACATGGTCGGCAAGCCCTATGTGGTCGCGGGCCGCACCTACGTTCCGAACGAGACCCCACGCGCCAGCGAGGGACTTGCCTCCTGGTATGGTTCGAACTTCCACGGCCGCATGACGGCCAACGGCGAGGTCTTCGACCGCGATTCCATTGCCGCCGCCCATACGACCATGCCGTTGCCGAGCTACGCCCGCGTCACGAACCTGCAGAACGGCAACTCGATGATCGTTCGCGTGAATGATCGCGGACCCTTCCACGGTAACCGGGTCATCGACGTGTCCGAGCGGGCCGCCGCGGCCCTGGGCTTCCGGCAGTCGGGGACGGCGCGGGTTCGGGTCGAGTATGTCGGACGCGCCTCCACCAACGGCAGCGACGACCGCATTCTCCTGGCCAGCCTCAGGACGGACGGCACGCCGGCGACCCTGACCGGGTCGGCCCCGACCATGATCGCCCGGGCGGCGCCGCAGCCGAACGCACCCCGCCAGGCCATCGCCCTCCGCACCTACGAGCCTGACGACGAGGCTTATTCCACCCCAGCTCGTCCGGCCCAGGCTGCCGGTGCCGCAATGGCCAGCAACGTGCCGCTTCCGCCGGAGCGCCCGTTCGACCTCGGGACGATCCCGAGTGCGGCGAGCCCGGTCGCGCGGATCAGCTCGGCGGCTCCCGGGACCGTTCCTGCATCGCGTCCGGTGGTCGCGAGTCTTTATGAGGCGCCGGCCGGCAATGCGCAATCCGGTTTCCAGAGAGCAGGCGCCTATGCGCCCGCCAACCCGGAGAAGTTCGTGCTGCGGTAGCAGATCGCCTTCGACCGGCCTGATCCGCGTAACATGCCGCACAGAGCAGCGTAGCCGGACGTTGATTTGTTGTTGACGCGCCACAGATTCGGGGTCTCCTAAGGGAGGATCCTGGAGAATTTGACGATGCGTCACGTTAAGGTCGCCCGCTGCTTGGCGGCGATTGGTTTGGCATGGGGTGCCATCTCGCTCTCGGCCGCATGGCCGCAGGCCGCGAAAGCCCAGAATTTTCAGACCATGGCGCCTACGGCCATCCTCATGGATGCCGGCAGCCATGCGGTTCTCTTCGAGAAGAATGCCGATGAGGCGACTGTGCCGGCCAGCATGGCCAAGACCATGACGGCCGAGGTCGTCTTCAACGAGATCAAGAATGGCCGGCTGAATTTCGACAGCGAGTTCACGATCTCGGAGAATGCCTGGCGCAAAGGGGGAGGGGGATCGGGCGGCTCAGCCATGTTCGCCAGGGTGAACACCTCGATCCGACTCGAGGATCTGCTGCGCGGTCTCATCATCCAGTCCGGCAATGACGCGGCCATCGCGATCGCCGAGGGCGTTGCCGGTACGGAAGACAACTTTGCCCGCATGATGAACGAGCGGGCCAAGCAGATCGGACTGACCAAGACGACGTTCCGCAACGCGACGGGCTACGGGCATCCTGAGCAGAAGACCACCGTCCGCGACCTGGCGAAGCTCGCCCTCCACATCATCGAAACTTATCCCGATCTCTACAAGATCTTCGGAGAGCGCGAGTTCACCTGGAACAAGATCCGCCAGCAGAACCGCAATCCACTGCTGTTCCTCGATATCGGGGCCGATGGGCTGAAGACGGGCAATATCGATGAATCGGGTTTCGGTCTCATCGGCTCGGCCGTCCAGAACGACCAGCGTCTCATCGTTGTCGTGAACGGCCTCAAGACGGCCAAGGACCGGGCTGCGGAGTCGCGCAAGCTCCTGGACTGGGGCTTCCGGGCCTTCGAAACCCAGCAACTGTTCGCCGAGGGACAGGTCGTTGGGGAAGCTCAGGTTTTCGGCGGGAGCCGGCGCTCGCTGCCGCTTGTGTCGCAGAAGCCGGTTCGTGTACTTGTGCCTCGTGGAGAGGGCGAACGGGTGACCGCGCGCATCATCTACACCGGCCCCCTGAAAGCCCCCGTTCAGAAAGGGGCCGAGGTGGCCCGGCTCCAGGTCAACCGCGGGGACATGCAGGCTCTCGACATGCCGCTTTACGCCAACGAGGACATTCAGGAAGGCACGCTGAGCCAGCGCGCCCTGGACGGCCTGCTGGAATTCAGCACCGGCTGGGTCCGCCGCGCATTCACGAGCGTGATCGAAGGCATTTGATGGCAGGCTGCTTCATCACCTTCGAAGGCGGGGAGGGCGCTGGCAAGTCGACACAGATCGAGAGGCTCAAGGCCCGGCTGTCGGAGATGGGACAGCCCGTTCTCGTGACCCGCGAGCCCGGCGGATCTCCCCATGCCGAGGAGATCCGCGCCTTCATCCTGGAAGGCCATGCCAAGCATCTTGGGCCGTTCGCGGAAGCCCTCCTGTTTGCCGCCGCCCGGATCGACCATCTCGACAAGACGATCGTGCCGGCACTCACGAGCGGAACCCACGTTCTGTGCGATCGCTTCGCCGATTCAACCCGGGCGTATCAGGGCTCCCTCGGCAATATCGACAAGGGGCTGATCGACCGGCTCGAGACCATCACTCTCCGGGGCGTGAAGCCCCACCTGACGCTCATTCTCGATCTGCCGGCGGAGACGGGGCTCGCCCGGGCGGGAGCGCGGCAGGCCGGTAAGGGTGAGGGCGCGGACCGGTTCGAGAAAGAGGATCTCTCCTTTCATCAGTCTCTCCGTCAGGCTTACCTGTCCATCGCCCGGGCCGCGCCGGAACGGTGCGCCGTGATCAACGCGGATCAGAATCCGGACGAGGTCGCGGCTGCGATCTGGGCAGCACTGCGCGAGCGCCTTCCCCAGGTGACGGAACCGCCTGCGAGGTCGCTCGATGTCGCGTGACGTTCAAGGGGGCGCTGAGCCCGATCAGCTCGAGGGAGCCCCTCATCCCCGGGAGCAGTTCGCGTTCTTCGGCCACAGGGAAGGTGAGGAGGCCTTCCTGGAAGGGTTGCGCAGCGGCCGACTTCATCATGCCTGGCTCATCGGCGGCGCTCAGGGGATCGGCAAGGCCACTCTGGCCTACCGGGTCGCCCGCACCGTCCTCGATCCTCAGCGGAGCCGCGATCGCGCCATTGCGAGCCTGGACGTGCCCCATAGCACGCATGCGGCACGCCAGGTGGCGGCCCTGTCCCACCCGAACCTATCGGTTCTGAGAAGGGCGCCCGCCACGGACAAGAAGGGGCCGTCCGCGACCATCCCGGTCGACGCGGTCCGACGGGCGCTCGCCATGTTCGGCTCGACTGCGGCCGACGGAGGATACCGGGTCTGCATCGTCGACAGCGCCGAGGATCTGACGATCTCGAGTGCCAATGCACTGCTCAAGGTGATCGAGGAGCCGCCGCCGCGGTCGCTCTTCCTCATCGTCAGTCATGCGCCCCAGAGGGTGCTTCCCACCATTCGGTCCCGTTGCCGCCGGCTTCTCCTTCGCCCCCTGGAGGATCGCGACATCCGGGCGGCGATAGGGTCCCTTGGCTCGCCCTGGAGCGATATCCCGCAGGATCTGGTGGATCAGGCCCTGCCTTACGGCGAGGGCTCCGTCCGGCGCACCTTGGAGTTGCTCGACGCCGAGAAAGTCGCTTTCATCGACCAGGTCACCCGTCTCCTGAACGGATTGCCGACGACCGATGCCAGACAGGTCCTCGCGCTCGCGGAATCCCTCTCCCGCCGGGATGCGGACGACAGCTACGCGCTGGCCCTCGAAACAGTGGAGCGCTGGGTCTCCGAGCGCCTCCACGAGCAGGCGGGTCTCGGCGCGTCCCGCCTTGCGCCTTTGGTAGAGGTATGTGAGAAGATCGGCCGTTCGGCGCGGGAGATCGACGTGTTCAACCTCGACCGCCGGCCCTTCATCCTGAAGATGTTCGACGATCTCGCCGATGCGGTTCGGCGAGCGGCTTGAAGCTTCGTTTCTCGAAGGTTTTTGATTTCAGGGCTTAGGATCCGACATGGCCGACAAGCAGAAATTCTACATCACCACGGCTATCTCGTACCCGAATGGGGCTCCCCATATCGGTCATGCCTACGAGGTCGTGGCGTCCGACGCGATCGCCCGCTTCAAGCGCATCGACGGCTATGATGTCTTCTTCATGACCGGTACGGACGAGCATGGCCTGAAGATCCAGCAGACGGCCGACAGGAACGGCACGACCCCGAAGGCCTTCGTCGACGAAATGGCCACGAAGTTCAAGGCCATGGCCGACCGGCTGGACTGCTCCTACGACCGGTTCATCCGGACCACGGATTCCGATCACCTGCCCTCGACCCAGGAACTCTGGCGCCGGATGCAGGAGAAGGGCGACATCTATCTGTCGAAGTATTCCGGCTGGTACTCGGTGCGGGATGAAGCCTATTACGACGAGAGCGAGTTGACGAAGCAGCCGGACGGCAGCTGGCGCGCGCCGACCGGCACTCCGGTCGAATGGATCGAGGAGGAAAGTTACTTTTTCCGTCTCTCCGCGTATCAGGACAGGCTCCTCGCGCTCTACGAGGCCAGCCCGGATTTCATCAGTCCGGAGACCCGCCGTAACGAGATCACGAGCTTCGTGCGGTCTGGGCTGCAGGATCTCTCGATCAGCCGGACGACCTTCAACTGGGGTCTGCCGGTGCCGGGCGACCCGAAGCACGTCATGTACGTGTGGATCGATGCCCTGAACAACTACGTCACGGGCTGCGGATTCCCCGACGCGAGCGATCCGCGCTGGCACTACTGGCCGGCCGATGTTCATATCATCGGCAAGGACATCGTGCGCTTCCACACGGTCTATTGGCCGGCCTTCCTGATGTCGGCCGATTTGCCGTTGCCGAAGCGTGTCTTCGGGCACGGGTTCCTGCTCAACAAGGGCGAGAAGATGTCGAAATCGGTCGGCAACGTGGTCGATCCCTTCGACCTTGCCGACACTTACGGGGTCGACCAGATCCGCTACTTCTTCATGCGCGAGGTGCCCTTCGGGCAGGACGGGAACTACTCCCACGAGGCGATCGTCAACCGCATCAATGCGGACCTGGCGAACGATCTCGGGAATCTGGCGCAGCGATCGCTTTCGATGATCGCCAAAAACTGCGACGCCGCCGTCCCGCAGCCGGGCGAATTCACCCAGGCGGATCAGGATATTCTCTGGCTGGCCGACGCTTTGCCCGGAAAGGCTAGGGCGGCCATGAAGGATTTCTCCGTGCATACGACCCTGGCTGAGATCTGGGCCGTCGTGGCGGAGGCCAACCGGTATTTCGCGTCTCAGGAGCCCTGGGTTCTGCGCAAGAGCGATCCGGCGCGCATGAATACGGTGCTCTACGTGACGGCCGAGGTGCTCCGCGCCGTCGGCATCCTGGCTCAGCCTTTCGTTCCGACGGCCGCGGCAAAGCTGCTGGATCTGCTGGCGGTTCCACCGGAGGGCAGGGTGCTCGCGGCGGTCGGACCGGAGCACCGTCTGGCGGCCGGCATGGCCCTGCCGCAACCTGGGCCGATTTTCCCGCGTTATATCGAGGCGGAGGCGTCCTAACGCGTCCGTTTTGAACGGCCCTCCGAGGCCCTCAGCGGAAGCGCGCAATGTACACCAGCTTCATGTTCGCGACCGGGATCGAGAACAGCATCCCGACCATCAACAATGGCCGCACCCGCATCGACCAGATGGAGAAATGCGGCCATTACACCCACTGGCAGACGGATTTCGACCTTCTGAAGGATCTCGACATCCAGGTCCTGCGCTACGGTCCACCTCTGCACAAGACGTTCATCGGCCCGGGCCGCTACGACTGGTCCTTCGCCGACATGACCTTCGGCGAGATCTTCCGCCGCAACATCATTCCCATCGTGGATCTCTGCCACTTCGGCGTCCCAGACTGGATCGGCAACTTCCAGAATCCGGATTTTCCGGATCTCTTTGCAGCCTATGCGGAAGACTTCGCGCACCGGTTCCCCTGGGTGCAGCTCTATACCCCGATCAACGAGATGTTCATCTGCGCCCAGTTCTCCGCCGCCTACGGCTGGTGGAACGAGCAGCTGACCACCGACCAAGCCTTCGTGACCGCCCTCAAGCATATCGTGAAGGCCAACGTCCTGGCCATGGAGCGGATCCTCAAGGTCCGGCCGGACGCGCTCTTCATCCAGAGCGAGTCGTCCGAGTATTTTCATGCCGAGAACCCGGCGGCGATCAAGCCGGCCGAGATCATGAACGCCCGGCGCTTCCTGTCCCTCGATCTGAACTATGGCCGCCGGATCGACTCCGAGATGTACGAGTTCCTGATGGATAGCGGCATGAGCCGGGACGAGTACCATTTCTTCCTCAGCCGCTCCTCGCTGCGTCATCACTGCATCATGGGGAACGACTATTACGTGACCAATGAGCACCGGGTCAGCGCCGACGGTCTGACGAGATCGGCTGGCGATGTCTTCGGCTACGACGAGATCACCCGCCAATATTACGAGCGCTACAGGCTGCCGGTCATGCATACGGAGACGAACCTGATGCAGGGGCCGAATGGCGACGAAGCCGTGAACTGGCTTTGGAAGCAATGGGCCAACGTTTTGAGGGTCCGCAACACCGGCGTGCCGATCGTCGGGTTCACCTGGTATTCGCTCACGGACCAGATGGACTGGGACACGGCGCTGCGCGAGGAGAACAACCGTGTCACGCCGGTTGGGTTGTACGACCTGGATCGCAACATCCGGCCCGTGGGACGCTGCTACAAGCAACTGATCCATGACTGGTGCAATGTTCTTCCGGCCCAGAGCGTGTGCCTGGCGGTCCCCGTGGTTCGGCCGCAGGAATGTGACGAGGCTCCCGTTTCCCGGCAGCAGGAGCGGTTGCGCCTGATGCGCCATAAGGAATCGAAGGAAGATGACGAGCCGGAGACGACGGCCCAGGGGGTGCGTCGCTAGACGCCGGCTTTGAACCGATTTATGCAGCAAGCCACTATAGAGGAGGGCGCCTTCACCGATGCTGGTCGATAGCCATTGCCACCTGGACTTCCCGGACTTTCAGAGCCGCCTCCCCGAGGTTCTGGCGTCTGCCACGGCCGCCGGGGTCGGTCGCATGGTGACCATCTCGACCCATGTGGAGCGCTTCCAGACATACCGGACCTTGGCCGAATCCCATGACAGCATCTTCTGCACCGTCGGAACGCATCCCCATAATGCGGCCGCCGAGCCGGATGTCCCGGCCGAACGGCTGATCGAGCTGTCCGAACATCCGCGTTGCGTCGCCATCGGCGAAGCCGGACTCGATTATCATTACGACAAGAGCCCGCGCGACGTGCAGCAGCGGGTTTTCCGCACCCATATCGAGGCCGCGCAGCAAACCGGTTTGCCCCTGGTGATCCATGCGCGCAACGCCGACGAGGACATGATCCGGATCCTGACCGACGAGATGAGGCGAGGGCGCTTCGACGCTGTTCTCCACTGCTTCTCGTCGGGCGAGACGCTCGCCCAGGTCGGGGTCGAACTCGGCCTGTATGTTTCCTTCTCCGGTATCCTGACGTTCCGTAATTCGGAGGAGATCCGCCGGATCGCCGCTGCCGTTCCGCACGATCGCCTGCTCGTGGAGACGGATGCCCCCTATCTCGCTCCCGTGCCGCATCGTGGAAAGACCAACGAACCGGCCTTCGTGGCGCATACGGCCCGGGTTCTTGCCGAAGTCGTTGGTGTGAGCGAGCAGGAAGTCGCCTCGCTGACGACAGCCAACTTCTATCGCCTGTTCTCCAAGGCGGCCTCCGCCGATGCAGCATCCGGGCGGGCGCTCGCATCATGACATTGAGATTGACGATTCTCGGCTGCGGATCCTCGGCAGGCGTCCCACGCGTGGGAGTCGGCTGGGGAGCCTGCGACCCGAACAATCCGAGGAATCGGCGCAGGCGCTGCTCCGTTCTCGTCGAAAGAACCGGGCCGGATGGCGTCACGACCGTCCTGGTCGATACGGGTCCGGATCTGCGCGACCAGCTCCTTGGGGCCGACGTGCGGCGCCTCGACGGCGTTCTGATCACCCACGAGCACGCGGACCACATCCACGGAATCGACGACCTGCGGCCGCTTGCGATCGTTCAGCATCAGCGGATCCCGGTCTACGCGGACCGGATGACCAGCGAGCTGCTCCAGATGCGATTCGGCTACTGCTTCGAAACGCCGGCCGGCAGCAGCTATCCGCCCATCCTGAAGATGCGCGGGCTGAAGCCCGGGATCCCGGTCGCGGTTCCGGGCGCCGGCGGCGCTGTCGAAGCCTTGCCGTTCCGGATGATCCATGGGGACATCGACGCCCTCGGATTCCGGTTCGGCGGCATCGCCTACGCGCCGGATGTGAGCCAGATGCCGGACGAGAGCCTGTCGGTCCTGGAGGGCCTGGAGGTTCTGATCCTGGACGCCTTGCGCTACACCCCGCATCCGACGCATTTCTCGCTCTCGGAAGCATTGGAGCTGATCGCGAGGGTTCGGCCGAAGCGGGCCATCCTGACGAACCTGCACACGGATCTGGATTACGAGACTCTCCGCCGCGAGCTGCCGCCGCACATCGAACCGGCCTATGATGGGCTCCAGATCGAGGCAACGTGATGGTGGGGCTGCAAGGACGGAGGCTCGGCCCGTGACGACGGGACTGGCGGACTTCACCCTAGCTTCCCATGCTGCCAGCTCATTGGGGTGACCAGTGGGTCGTGCGCCATCAGACCCTCAGTATCCGCGAACTCCGGACGGTCGCTATTTCGTGGTTCGCGGCCGGTTGTGGCGGCTGAGCAATCCGGAACTGGAGCCTCAGGAGCGCGAACGCCTTGTCCGCGAGCTGATGACGGCGCGGCGGGCAGTCCGCAGCGTCAGGGGCGATCCAGTGGCATTGGCCGGCGTGCGTGCCCAGGTCGATGCCGCGAAGCGGGCACTCGGCGAGCGTGGTCCGGTGTGGTGGGATGACGGCGCGCCCGATTACAATCGCCAGCTGGTACGCGATACGCCATATGCTGAATGGTTTTTCTCCCTTGGCGCGAACTCACATACCGATCGGTAGTCGAGACCCGAGGAGCATCGTTGTTAGTTCCATAATATATCTTATGCGAATTACAGATGTGGGGTGACAGGCTCGTCGTCGCGTGCCCTTCCCTTGAGCCTAATGGTCGAGAATGGCCGGCTGGTCGGCGCTGGCTGAAGTGCGTGTCCTCATGCGTGTCCTCGGATCTATTCAGCGCCATTGGCTCGGAATGCGGCCATGAAAGCCGGCGCGGCCTCAGCCGCTGCGGTAAGCGAATATCCGCCCTCCTGGACGATCAGGGTCGGCAAATCGATTTTGCCCCAGATCTCTCCGATCCTGGCGAAGGCGTCCGTCGTGACGTCGAGCTTCGACAACGGGTCGTCCCGGTGGGCGTCCCAGCCGGCCGAGAGCACCAGCGCCTCCGCCCCATGGGCCTGAACGGCCAGCGCCAGGCGCTGGTTGGCATCGATGAAGGCTTCGTCATCGGCGCCGGGCGCGAGCGGCAGGTTGTGATTGGCGCCTTCGCCGGGCCCCGCTCCGGTTTCGTCCGCATAGCCCGCGTAATGCGGGTAGTAAGCCGTGGGATCGGTGTGGACGGAGCCGTAGAGGACGTCCGGGCGGGTATAGAAGATCGCCTGCGTCCCGTCGCCGTGGTGCGTATCGAAATCCACGATCGCGACCTTGGAGAAGTGGCCGCGCAGCAGCGTGGCCGCGATCGCGGCATTGTTGAAGAAGCAGAAGCCCGAGGCCCGGTCCGCATAGGCGTGGTGGCCGGGCGGGCGGCAGAGGGCGAAGGAAGCGCGCTCGCCGGCCAGCACCGCTTCCGCTGCGGCAATTGCCGCTTGGGCGGACGCGTAGGCCGCCTGGAAGGTACCTGCCATGATCGCGCAGGACATATCGCCCACATACCAGCCGGCCTGGCCGAGAATCCCGGTCGGGCGTGGCCTGCCGCGTTCTTCCAGGTCGCTGCCTGAGCCTCGATAGGGATGGACGTTCGGCAGCACCTCCGGACCATGATGCGGCAGTTCCAGGAAGCGATCATAAGCGCTCTGAAGGAAATCCACGTAATGGTCGGCATGAACGGCAAGAATCGGCTCCGGGCCGCGATCGCCCGGATCGGCCGGGATCAGGCCCTGCGCTGCCAGAACCTCGAGAAGCGTTGTCGCCCGGTCCGGATTTTCGAACGGCGCAACGATCCTCCCGTGCACCATGTATTGCCGGGGCTGATGAGCCAGTTGGGCTTCCGAGAAGAACAGCTTCATGTTCGTGGCTCGAATTAGGAGGGTTTCAGGAGGAGGCGGCTTGCATCTCCCCGACTTCCTCGATCGCCGTCCAGGAATAGGTGATCCTAGCGACGGCGCCGAGCATGATCGAGGCAGAGCAGTACTTCTCCTTGGAGAGTTCGATCGCCCTCTCGACCTTGGCCGGCGCAAGGTCCCTCCCCTTGACCCGATAATCGAGATGAATCGCCGTGAAGACCTTGGGGTCCGTCTCGGCACGCTCGGCCGTGACCTCGACGTCGCAATCCGTGACCTTCTCGCGGCCCTTCCTGAGGATCTGGACCACATCGAAAGCCGTGCAGCCTCCCAACCCGATCAGAAGCATCTCCATGGGGCGGATGCCGACATTGCGGCCGCCATATTCCGGCGCTCCGTCCATAACCACGGCGTGGCCGCTGCCGGATTCACCCACGAACATCATCCCGTCGACCAGTTTGACCCGCGCTCTCATTGGGTTTTCGTCCTTGCTGTGCTTGAAGTGTCCTGCTCACCTTATACCGCTAACGCAGGGCAATGGGGCAATTCCAGCTAGCCGGGCGTTTTGTCCTCAGGCTATGACACGGCCGCAACGACCAGGGATTCCATCATGAAGCCTTCCACGGATATCACGCGGCTGATCGAGATCATGGCGGCCCTGCGCACGCCCGAGACCGGCTGTCCCTGGGATCTGGAGCAGGACTTCGCATCGATTGCCCCCTACACGCTCGAGGAAGCCTACGAGGTGGTCGACGCCATCGAGCGCGGCGATCTGGCCGATCTGCGGGATGAACTCGGCGATTTGCTGCTTCAGGTCGTCTTCCACGCCCGCATGGCGGAAGAGCAGGGTGCGTTCGCCTTTCCAGACGTGGTGGAAGCCATCACGCGAAAGCTCATCAGGCGTCATCCTCACGTTTTCGGAGACATCAAGGAGCTGTCGCCCGAGGATGTGAAACGCCTTTGGGACAGGATCAAGTCGGAAGAGAAGGCCGAGCGGCGCGCCGACCGTGAGGCAATGGGGCATTCGCCCGAGGCCCACGAGGCGGGCTTCCTCGGTGGAGTTCCCACGGCCCTGCCCGCTCTGACGCGAGCCCAGAAGCTGACGTCCAAGGCCGCCAAGGTCGGGTTCGATTGGCCCGAAGCCACGCAGGTGATCGACAAGATTCACGAGGAGCTGGAGGAGGTTAAGGACGCTTCTTCATCCGGCGACCGGGACAGGATCGAAGACGAAATTGGGGATCTGCTTTTCTCCGTGACCAACCTGGCTCGGCATTTCGGCATCGATTCCGAGCGCGCCCTGCGGCGGACCAACGCCAAGTTCGAGCGGCGCTTCAAGGCGATCGAGGAGGCCCTGGAGGCGCAGGAAAGGAGCCTCGATGAAGCCTCGCTCGACGAGATGGAGCGGCTCTGGGTGGCGGCGAAGCTCGCCGAGCGCAAATCCGGTCCGGCCTTATAGGACCCGCGCCTCGGGAAACCGGTTCAGGAACCGGGGTTCCTTGCCGGAAACAAGCCGCACCTGGAGGATGGTGTGCCCATTCTCCTTCGTCCGGCGCTCCAGGATCTCCGTGTTCTCGTGCAGCCAGGCAAGCCCCTGCCCGTCCTCCGGAGCCACGTCGACCTCGTAGGTCAGCCGCCCCAGGGCCAAGTGCTGCTCGATCGTGGCGAGGAGTTCGGGAATGCCGTCGCCGGTCAGAGCCGATATGAGGATCGGCCGCCTCTCCTCGTCCGTTCGGTGGGATGTGGCGGCCAGCCGCTCACGGTCCTCGGGCGACAGGAGATCCGCCTTGTTCCAGACCTCGACGACACGCTTCGTGTCATCCGGATCGATCCCGAGCTCTCGCAGGACGACGGCGACGTCCCCGGCCTGAGCCTCGGTCTCTCCGTGGGATACATCCCGGACGTGGAGCAGGACATCCGCTTCGACCACATCCTCCAGGGTGGCCCGGAAGGCGGCCACGAGCATCGTCGGCAGATCGGAGATGAAGCCGACGGTATCCGACAAAATGGCTTTCTCCCCGTGCGGCAGCTCGATGGCTCGAGAGGTCGGATCGAGGGTGGCGAACAGCATGTTCTCGGCCAGAACATCGGCTTGGGTCATGCGGTTGAACAGAGTCGATTTCCCCGCATTGGTGTAGCCGACCAGGGCGATGATCGGATAGGGAACCCGCCGCCGGCTCGTCCTGTGCAGGGAGCGTGTCTTCACGACGCTCTCCAGATCCCGCTCGATCCGGGTCATGCGCTCCTGGATCAGGCGCCGGTCGGCCTCGATCTGGGTCTCGCCCGGGCCACCCAGGAAGCCGAAGCCGCCGCGCTGGCGCTCGAGGTGGGTCCAGGAACGGACCAGACGTCCCTTCTGGTAGGACAGATGGGCCAGCTCGACCTGGAGGGTGCCCTCTTTCGTGCGGGCCCGCCGTCCGAAGATTTCAAGAATCAAGCCGGTCCGGTCGATGACCTTGGCGCTCCAGGCCTTCTCGAGGTTGCGCTGCTGCACCGGGCTGAGGGCGCAGTCCATCACCACGAGCCCGATCTCTTCGGCCCGGATGAGACCGGCCAGTTCGTCGACCTTGCCGCTGCCGATGAACGTGGCGGGGCGCGGCGACGCAAGAGGCGCGATCAGCGACTGGACAATGGTCAGATCGATGGCAAGGGCGAGACCGGTGATCTCATCGAGGCGAGCCTCGGGAGAGCGTGGGTTGCCACCCTCCCCGTCCATCTCGACCGAAGCGCGCCGCCTGCGAGTCAGATACGGGCCGATCACAAGGGTTCTTGTGCCGGCTGCAACCTCTTTTTCAGGTTCGGCAAGCTGGGCGAGACGTTCTTCCCCCGGGCTGCGTGGTTCGGTCACCTCAAGCCTTCTCGCCAGCCTCGTCGATCTGGTCGAACAACTGCACGGGCTGTCCTGGCATGATGGTGGAAATGGCGTGTTTGTAAACCAGCTGCGAATGACCATCCCTGCGCAGAAGGACGCAGAAATTATCGAACCAGGTCACGACGCCCTGAAGCTTCACCCCGTTCACGAGAAAGATCGTCAGGGGAATTTTCTGCTTCCGAACATAGTTCAGAAATGTGTCCTGAAGATTCTGCGCGCGATCGCCCGCCATTGAAGTTGCCTCGCCAGCCCATCGCCGCCGGTCTTGGCTATGGGGCCGCCTGAATATGGTTGTCCGCTTTCGTGCGGTCGGTGACCGGCAGATCTATTACAGGGCGAACGGCAGCGTTCGGCAAGGGGGGCGCAACAGTTCTACCCCCTCGGAGCATATTTTCCCGTGGATTGTAGGTTTTGGTTCTTCTCGACCTCCGGGAGCCCGCCACACCCTGTAACAGTGAAGCCCGTCAGCTTCCGATCCCAAGGGATTTCAACTTCCTGTGCAGCGCCGAGCGCTCCATGCCGATGAACTCCGCCGTTCGCGAGATGTTGCCGCTGAAGCGGGCGATCTGCGCGAGGAGATACTCGCGCTCGAAGATCTCTCGTGCCTCGCGCAGAGGCAGGCTCATGAGCTTCTCGCCCCCGGCCCCGCCCGGGGTGCTCGGAACCAGGGCGCCGATTTCGGTTGGCAGCATGTCGGCCGTGATCTCGGCATCGGGGTCGCCGGAGGTGAGAATCATCAGACGTTCGACGTTGTTGCGGAGCTGGCGCACGTTGCCCGGCCAGTCGTGCGACTGCAGGACCGCCATGGCGTCCTCGGCAATGCGCCGTTTCGGGAGGCCGGTCGTGGACGAAATCTGCTCCATGAAGAACTCGATCAGCTCGGGAACGTCCTCGCGCCGTTCGGCGAGCGACGGCACGCGAATCGGTATCACGCCGAGCCGGTGGAAGAGATCCTCGCGGAACTGGCCCGCCGCAATGGCTGCAGGCAGGTCACGGCTGGACGAGGACACGATGCGCACGTCCACATGAACCCGAGTCGTTCCGCCGACCCGTTGGAAGTTCTGATCGACCAGGACGCGCAGGATCCGGTTCTGCGTCTCGCGCGGCATGTCGGCGATTTCGTCGATGTAGAGGGTGCCGCCATGGGCCTCCTCGAGCGCGCCGACACGGCGTCCTCCGCCCTCGCCGCCTTCCGTACCGAAAAGCTCCGCTTCCATCGTATCGGGCGTGATCGTCGCGGCCGAGAGAACGACGAAGGGACCGTTGGCACGTGTGGACAGGCCGTGCACGGTCCTGGCCGTCAGCTCCTTGCCCGAGCCGGGTGCTCCGGTGATCAGAATGCGCGCATTGGTCGGCGCGGCTCGCTCCACCGCCTGGCGGAGCTGGTTAATGACAATCGATCGTCCGGCGATCCGGCTCGCCTGAACCGAGCGCGAGCGCAAATCGCGCACTTCGCGCTTCAGGCGCGAGGCCTCCAGCGCCCGCTCGGCAACGAGGACGAGCCGGTCCGCCTTGAAGGGCTTTTCGATGAAGTCATAGGCCCCGGCCTTGATGGCCGACACGGCCGTCTCGATGTTGCCGTGGCCGGAGATCATCACCACGGGCAGATCCGGGTGCTGGGACTTGATGATTTCCAGAACCTGCAACCCGTCGAGCCGGCTTCCCTGGAGCCAGATGTCCAGGAAGACCAGGTGAGGACGGCGAGTCTCGATGGCCGCCAGGGCGTCATCGGACGTGCCGGCAGTCCGGGTCCGGTGTCCTTCATCCTCGAGAATGCCGGCCACCAGCTCACGAATGTCGACTTCGTCGTCGACGACGAGAATATCAGCGCTCATTGGCTTGCCCTGCGAGAGTCATTTCGGCTGGAAGCGGCCGATGCCTCTTCTGATGCAACATGCTTCGTCTTGGGGATCCACATGCGAACCTGCCCGCCCCTGCCCTCGGGATTGTCGGCCAGTTCCATGCCACCTCCATGGTCTTCCAGAATCTTGGCAACGATCGGCAGCCCCAGTCCGGTTCCGCCCTCGCGCGTCGTCATGTAGGGCTCGAGAAGGCGCTGGCGGCCTTCCACGGGAAACCCCTTGCCGTTGTCCGTGATCGCCAGGATCAGATAATCCGGGTGGGTGTCGTCGAGCAGCACTGAGATCTGCCCCTGGCCTCGCTCATCCTCCGGCACCGCCGCAATCGCTTCCGTTGCATTCTTGACGATATTCGTCACCGCTTGCGACACGAGCCTCCGGTCGAAGGGAGCAATCAGGGAGCCGGCCGGGACCCGATCGATGAACGCGATCTCCGGATGGGCGATCTTCATCATGAAGACCACCTGTCGGATCGTCTCCGTCAGGTCCTCGTCGCCGATGGTGGGCTTCGGCATGCGGGCGAAGGACGAGAATTCGTCGACCATCCGCTTGATGTCGTCGACCTGCCGCACGATGGTATCCGTGCACTGATCGAACACTTCCCGGTCCGTCGTGATCACCTTGCCGTACTTGCGGCGGATGCGCTCCGCCGAGAGCTGGATGGGCGTCAGGGGATTCTTGATCTCATGCGCGATGCGCCGCGCCACGTCGGCCCAGGCAGAGGTGCGCTGCGCGACCACGAGATCCGTGATGTCGTCGAGAGTGATGACGAGATCCCTCAGGCCTCCGCGCGCCTGTTCGCTGGTCACGCGAACGTTGATGGTGCGCTCCCTGCCCTTCCGGGCGATGTGAATCTGCTGCTGCATCAGGCGCTGACGCCCCTGGTTCATCTCCTCGACCAGGGAGGCGACCTCCGGCAGTACCGCGGTGATCGGCTGGCCGAGCAATTCCTTGTGGGATGTGCCGAGCAGCGCCTCCGTCGACGGATTGACGATGGTGATCTGGCCCCGGGCGTTGACGCCGATCACGCCTGCGGAGACGCCTGCGAGAACCGCCTCCGTGAACCGCCGCCGGCGATCCATCAGGTCACTGGCGGCTGTCAGCCCGTCATGCTGGCGGCGCAACTCGGAGGTCATCTTGTTGAAGGTCTCGCCCAGATGGCCAAGATCGCCCTCGCCCCGGCGGACAGGAACCTGGACGTAGAAGTTGCCGGTCGCCACCTGGTCGGTCGCATGGATGAGGCGCCGGATGGGAGCGACGAGACGGTTGGCGAAGTTGAGCCCGAACCAGACCGCGGACAGCAGCACGATCAGCGCAATCAGCGTGAACATGGACGCGAAGGCGAACTGAAGCCCGGCCTTTCTCTGGTCGAGAGCCGCGTAAAAGGCCACGCCGTTTTCGGCGACCGCCGGGAACTCGATCGCCTGGCGGTCAACCTCCCGGGCCACGTATAGAGTTCGACCGCTTCCGTCGTTCAGCTTGAGGACCGAGCGCAGAATGTTGCCGGTCCCGGGGAGGAGGCAGAGAGCCTCTTGAGTATTGGCGTCCTCGATGTCCGCCTGGGTCGGCTCGGGAAGATCCGGAAGCGGTTTACCGAGGGCCCTCTCCAGAACTGTGCCGTTAGCCTCGACGACCATTGCGACAGGGAGTCCAAGAAAGCGGGCGCGCGAGCTCATGAAATCGCGGAAAAAGTTGCGGTCGGTATTATAGAACGCAATGGCGCGGCTCAAATCCGCGGCCAATAATTGTGTTTCGCGGGCAAGGGTCCGGCATTGGATCTCGCGGTACGAATAAGCAATCGCAACCGTGTTCGTCATCAAATCTTTGATGTTGCTCGTTAATCGCGAGTCGAGCCCTCGTTCGAACGACACCGACGCTGCGCCCGCGATGAGAATAGCCGGCACCCCAGCCACGAGGGTAAAAAGTCCGACGATCCTAACATGAAGTCCTGCAGCCGCCGCGCCCTGGATTCTTGCCCGAATCAGCTTCTGCGACTGCCAGGCAACGATCCCGAGCAGCAGGGCAATGAGAACTCCGTTCAGGATGAAAACCCATTGGACGATGCTGTTCGTGGGAGGGATCGGCGTCGCCCCGGCAAGGATCAGGAACGTGACCAGCGCCGACGCAAGGGCCGTCGGCACGGCGACATAACCGACCCAGATCAGCCAGTTATGGCCCGTTTCAGACGAACGGTGCTGTTCCATCGTGCTCTGGTCGGTCAAGATCCGAGGCCCCCAAGGGGGCGCTTTCCGTTCAGCACCCCGTCACTGGGTGATGCACCAACACAACACTGTGGTCAAATTATTACAGCCGGGAGCACTCAGCCCCGATTGGATCGGACCACCATGAGCTCGAGATCCCTGACCTTCTTGCGCAGGGTGTTGCGATTGACTCCGAGAAGCTCGGCCGCCCGGATCTGATTTCCTCGCGTGGCTGCGAGGGCCGCTCCGATCAGGGGACCTTCGATTTCGCGGAGGATGCGGTGATAGAGGCCCGGCGGCGGAAGGGTGTCCCGGAAGCCGGAGAAATATTCGTTCAGGTGCCGTTCCACGGCCTCCGACAGCCCCTCCGAACTCTGCTGGGATGTCTGGGACGGCTTCCCGGCAGGCTGCGGCGGCAGCAACGGCTGGGAATCGAGCTCCGCGTCGATGATGGCACCGGTGATCGTATCCTGAGGATAGAGGGCCGCCAGGCGCCGCACGAGGTTTTCGAGTTCCCGGACGTTGCCCGGCCAACGATAGCGCTTCAGCCGGTCCATGGCCTCCACGTCGAGCTGCTTGCGGGCGAGCCCCTCCTTCTCGATCAGCATGAAGAAGTGACGCGCCAGATCCGGGATGTCTTCGACGCGCTCGCGCAGGGGCGGAAGGCGCAGGGGAACTACGTTGAGGCGGAAATAGAGATCCTCCCGGAACAGGCCCTGCTGGATCAGCACGCGCAGGTCCTTGTTCGTGGCAGCCACGATCCGGACATTGGTCTTGATCGGCACCCTGCCGCCGACCGTCGTATATTCGCCCTGCTGAAGGACCCGCAGGAGCCGCGTCTGGGCCTCCATGGGCATGTCGCCGATCTCGTCGAGGAACAGGGTGCCGCCCTCGGCCTGCTCGAAGCGTCCGGTGCTGCGGGCGGTGGCCCCGGTGAAGGCGCCCTTCTCGTGACCGAAAAGCTCGGATTCGATCAACTCGCGGGGAATGGCCGCCATGTTCACGGCCACGAACGGGCCCTGCCGGCGCTTGCCGTAATCGTGCAGCGCCTTTGCGACGAGTTCCTTACCCGTGCCCGACTCGCCCGTGATCATCACCGTCAGGTCGGTGGGCATCAGACGGGCGAGCGCGCGGTAGATCTCCTGCATCGCGTGCGAGCGGCCGACGAGCGGGATGTCCTCGTTCTCCGGCGACGGGTTCGCCCCGGTGGGAACGTTCCGGGGCCGGGACAGTGCCCGGCCGACCACCGCCACGAGCTCCTTGAGGTCGAAGGGCTTCGGCAGGTACTCGTAAGCTCCGCGTTCGGAGGCCTTGATGGCCGTCATGAAGGTATTCTGAGCGCTCATGACGATGATCGGCAAGTCCGGCCGCATCTTCTTGATGCGGGGCAGAAGGTCGAAGGCATTCTCGTCGGGCATCATCACGTCCGTGATGACGAGATCGCCCTCCCCCTGGGATACCCACCGCCAGAGAGTTGCGGCGTTGCTGGTGGAGCGAACCTCGTACCCTGCCCGGGAGAGGGCCTGGTTCAGGACGGTCCGGATGGCTGCATCGTCATCGGCGAGAAGGATCTGTCCGCTCGGCATCGCTTAATCTCACAAATCGGACCCGCGGCCGTCGCCGGCGCGGTGCATAGGCAGGAGAATTCTGAACGTGGTTCGTCTGGGTGCCGGTTCGCATTCGACGATGCCGCCGTGATCCCCGACGATCTTCGCCACCAGTGCGAGACCAAGGCCGCTGCCCTGGACCTTCGTCGTGACGAAAGGATCGAAAAGGTCGCTCATCAGCTCCGGGGGAATGCCGGGACCATTGTCGATGACGCTCAGTTCGATAGGCAGGCTGACCCGCTCCTGGGAACCGGGGACCTGAAGCCGGACACCGGTCCGGAAGGCTGTCGACAACATGATCTCGCCGTCCGGGGTATCGATTCCGACCGCCTCGGCGGCGTTCTTCACCAGGTTCAGGATGACCTGGATCAGCTGATCCCTGTTGCCGAGCACCGGCGGAAGGGACGGGTCGTAATTCTCGACGAAACGGATGTGCCGGGCGAAGCCCGACTGCGCGAGGCGCTTCACGTGGTCGAGCACCCCGTGGATATTCACGGGTCCACGCTCGACCGGCCTCTCCTCGCCGAACAGCTCCATGCGCTCCACGAGCTTCACGATGCGGTCGGTCTCGTCGCAGATCAGGCGCGTCAGGAGGCGGTCGTCCTCGCTCGCCGATTGCTCGAGGAGCTGCGCCGCGCCCCGGATGCCGGAGAGCGGATTCTTGATCTCGTGCGCTAGCAGGGCCCCCAGCGCCGTGATCGACCGCGCGGCGCCGCGGTGGGTCAGCTGGCGGTTCATCTTGTCGGCGATCGTCCTTTCCTGGAGCATCAGGATGACGCTGTCGGCATCGTCGCCGAGTGGGCTGGCCGAGACGTCCACGATGCGTTCAGCTCCCAGGCGCGGACTGCCGATATCGACCCGGTGCTCGCTGACGCTGGAGCCCCGCTGGCGGACATCCTCCACCAGCGCCATAACGGGCGAGCCGAAGGGCAGCAGGTCGCTGAGCCTCTGGCGCAGCATCATGCGCAGGCTCATCTCGAAGAAGGACTCGGCTGCGGCATTGGCATGGACGATCCGGTTCTCCGGCCCGACGGTCAGAACCGGAATCGGGAGCGCGTTCATGATGAGGTCGTTGATGGCCATCACCGTCATGCCGCCTCCCGGCCCCGATGCTCATAGAGCGAGCGCAGCAGCGCGAGCACGGTCCGGGGCTCCTCGGAGGTCACCAGAGCCGTGCGAAGGTTCGCCGCGATGGGGAAGCCTGCGGCCGCAGCCACGTCGGCATAGGCAGCCAGGTGCTTGCGGGCGTGCCGGACGCCGACCTTCTCGCCATAGAGCGACAGCAACCCCTCGTAATGCTCGACGGCGATCTCCGTCATTGCCTCAGGGGATGGATCGGGGATGGTCACGCCCTGGAGGGCGGCGCCGATCTGGCCGACGAGCCAGGGCTTCCCGACCGCGGAGCGCCCTACCATCACGGCCGTGGCCCCCGAGGCCGACAGGCAATTCCTGGCGTCTTCGAACGACCCGATATCGCCGTTGGCAATGACAGGAATGCTCACGGCATCGACGATGGCCGCGATGGCCTTCCAGTCGGCCCGCCCTTTGTAGAACTGCTGCCGCGTCCGGCCGTGCACTGTCACGGCTTTCACGCCCAGGGACTCAGCCCGACGGGCGAGGTCGGCGGCGTTGATCGTGTCCTGATCCCAGCCGAGTCGCATCTTGACGGTCACGGGAACGCTCGCCGCCGCCACGGTCGCCTCGATGAGCCGGGCGGCATGATCCAGATCCCGCATGAGGGCCGATCCCGCGAGGCCTCCGATCACCCGCTTGGCCGGGCAGCCCATGTTGATGTCGATGATCCGCGCACCTGCCCCCTCGGCCACCCGGGCGGCCTCCGCCATCCAACGCGGCTCGCAGCCGGCCAGCTGAACCACGTGCGGCTCGATCCCGGCACCTTCCGCGCGCAGCTGCGCCTCCTCCGAGCCCTGCACCAGCTCGTCCGACGCCACCATCTCCGACACGACCAGCCCGGCCCCCAGGCGCTTGGCGATGCGCCGGAAAGCGACATCCGTGACGCCCGACAAAGGTGCGAGAATGGCGGCCCGATCGATCCGGAGGGGACCGATGTGGAAACCTTTTGCGCCTAATTTTTGATCAAATTCCATTGTGCCTAATCAATAGCCATTTCGGCCGGCCGTGCAAGCCCCTCTCACGGGGATTTGCTTTCCTGTCCCCTCATGCTTAGGAGAACCTTCGTCGCGGAGAGCTCGCCCGGATGTCAGTTGCCGCCCTCATCGTTGCTGCAGGACGTGGATCGAGAGCGGGTGAGGGAATCCCGAAGCAGTACCGCTTGGTGCAAGGGCAATCCGTACTTGCACGAACGCTCTTCGCCTTTGCGTCTCATCCGCGGATCAGCCGGACCGTAGTTGTGATCCATCCTGACGACCGGGCGTTTTATGAGGCAGCGATTCGCGCGTTGCCATCCCCCGAATCGACAGTTCTGCCATGCGTCCATGGCGGCACGACGCGGCAGGATTCGGTTCGCAACGGACTGGACGCGCTGGCCGCCTCGAACCCCGAGATCGTTCTCGTTCATGACGCGGCCCGCCCCTTTGCAAGCTCCGACCTGATCGACAGAGCCATCGAGGCCGGCGATCTCTGGGGCGCGGCCGTTCCAGGGACGCCGGTGACGGATACGATCAAGATCGTCGGGGATCGGTCCGAGGTAGTCTCCACGCCGGATCGTTCAGCCCTCAGGGCGGTGCAGACCCCGCAATCCTTCAAGTTTCCGCTCCTCCTCGCGGCACACCGTGCTGCGGCCGATGCGGACCTTCACAGTTTTAGCGACGATGGTGCCCTGGCAGAATGGGCCGGGCTGAAGGTTCACGTCTTCGAGGGGGAACCCGGCAATATCAAGCTTACCCATCCGGGCGATTTCCAAGAGGCCGAGCGGCGCATGAGAAGCCGAGAGACGACATACCTGACCCGCCTTGGCACCGGTTTCGACGTGCATGCTTTCGGTGAGGGCGATCATGTCTGGCTTGGGGGAATCAAGGTTCCTCATGACCGCGGCGTCATCGCTCATTCCGATGGCGACGTGATCCTTCATGCTCTGACGGACGCCATCCTCGGGGCCCTGGCCGACGGTGACATCGGCACCTACTTTCCGCCGAGCGATCCGCAATGGCGCGGTGCCTCCTCCGACCGGTTCCTGGCTCATGCGGTGGAACTCGTCCGTCACCGGGGCGGGATGGTCGACCATCTCGACGCGACCCTTCTGTGCGAGAGGCCGCGGCTCGGTCCGCATCGGGAGGCGATGCGGCAGCGGATCGCGGAGATCGCCGGCCTCCGTCTCGACCAGGTCTCGCTCAAGGCGACGACCACCGAGAAACTTGGCTTCACGGGTCGCCGCGAGGGCATCGCCGCCCAGGCGGCCGCCACGATCCGCCTGCCGGAGGTGAACGCATGATCCCTGAGTTGATGAACCGCGCCGCTGCGCTCCTGCAGGCCTATCGCGGGAGGGGCCTTAAGATCGCGACGGCGGAATCCTGCACCGGCGGCCTCGTGGCGGCGCTGCTGACGGAGATCTCGGGCTCCTCCGCCGTGGTGGAGCGCGGATTCGTGACCTATTCCAACGAGGCGAAGACGGAGCTGATCGGTGTTCCGGCCGAAATGATCGCCTCGGAGGGCGCCGTGAGCGAGAAGGTCGCACGGGCCATGGCGGAGGGCGCCCTCGCCCATTCGCGGGCCGACGTGGCGGTGGGCATCACGGGTGTCGCCGGTCCGACCGGCGGGACGCTCACGAAGCCGGTGGGTCTCGTTCATTTCGGCCTTGCGCGGAAAGGCGCCGGGACGGTGCACCTCGAGCGCCGCTACGGCGATCTCGGCCGGGAGACCGTGCGTCGTCGGGCCGTCGAGGACGCCCTGTCCCTGCTGGAGCAGGCCCTGCGCTGATCAGGCGGACTTGGCGCCGGCCCGGGATGCGGACGGCGCCCCGTAGATCTCGTCCGCCCGCGCCTCGAAGGCTCCGGTGAACTTGCGGAACGCCTTGTCGAAGACGCTGCCCATGAGAAGCCCGAGCGCGAAGCTCTTGAACTCGTAGTTGATGTAGAAATCGACCTCGCATCCGCCCGGTGCCTCGCGGAAGGTCCAGCGGTTCTCGAGATACTTGAACGGTCCGTCCACGTATTCGACCGTGATCTTCCGGCGCGGGTCGTCCAGGGTCACGCGGGTGGTGAAGGTCTCACTGATGGCCTTGTATCCCACCGACATCGTGGCGACGAGCGACTCAATGCCCTCCCCGCTCTGGACCCGGCGCATGACCCGCAAATCTTCGCAGAGCGGGACGAATTCGGGGTAGCGCTCCACATCGGCCACGAGGGCGAACATCTGAGCCGGGGTATGCTGGACGGTGCGCGTGGTGCGAAAGGTCGGCATGCTCAGGCGGCCTCTTTGACGGTTGCAAGCGCGGCCTCGAGGGCCGGGATCTCGGAGCGGGAGCGCAGCACGTAAACCCGCTGATCGGGGCGCAGACGCTCCAGCATCCGGGCGGTTTTCGGCCGCATCGTCCGGGGATAGGACCAGATCCAGCGCATGAAAGACCAGTCGAACCGCTCGGGCCCGGCGTCGCCGAGATCGGCCCGGGAGCGGCCGTAGTTCCTCACGACGCGCCAGAGCACGCTCGAGGCGCAGCGCCAGCGCGGCACGTCGAGCCAGACGATGGCGGTCGCCCGGGGAACACGGATGGCGAAGGTGCTGGCGTAGTTGCCGTCCATGACCCAGACCGGCCGGGCCGCAAGGGTTTTCACCCTCTCACGCCATTCAGCCCTAGGCGGTGTGGTCCAGCCGGGCCCGAAATATTCCCGATCGAGGTGGATCAGCGGCAGGTCGAGGCGCCTCGCGAGACGGCTCGCCAGGGTGCTCTTGCCCGCGCCCGGGCTGCCGATCACCAATATGCGCTGCATGCCAAGTCCGAATCGTGCCCGTCAGGTTTCAGCCGAGCTTCGCCAGACGAGCCGCCTTCAGCTTGGCAAAATCCTCTCCCGCGTGATGCGAGGAGCGCGTCAGCGGGGTCGAGGAGACGAGGAGGAAACCCTTGGCGTAGGCTGTGGTTTCAAAGGCTTTGAATTCGTCGGGCGTCACGAACCGGATCACCGGGTGGTGCTTCTTCGTGGGCTGGAGGTATTGGCCGATGGTCATGAAGTCCACATCGGCCGAACGAAGGTCGTCCATGAGCTGGAGCACCTCGTTCCGCTCCTCCCCCAGGCCGACCATGATGCCGGACTTGGTGAAGATCGTCGGATCGAGCTCCTTCACCTGCTGCAGCAGGCGGATGGAGTGAAAGTAGCGGGCCCCGGGCCGGACTTTCAGATACTTGGACGGCACGGTCTCGAGGTTGTGGTTGAACACGTCGGGCTTGGCCGCGACCACGACTTCGAGCGCGCCCGGCTTGCGGAGGAAGTCCGGGGTCAGGATCTCGATGGTGGTCTTCGGGCTGCGCGCCCGGATGGCCTGGATCACGTCGGCGAAATGCTGCGCGCCGCCGTCCGCCAGATCGTCCCGGTCCACGGACGTGATGACCACGTGCTCCAGTCCGAGCTTTTCCACGGCCTTGGCCACGCTCTCGGGCTCGTTCGGGTCAAGGGCCTGCGGCAGGCCGGTTTTCACGTTGCAGAACGCGCAGGCCCGGGTGCAGGTGTCGCCCATGATCATGAAGGTGGCGTGCTTCTTCTCCCAGCACTCCCCGATATTGGGGCAGCCGGCCTCCTCGCAGACGGTCACGAGCTTGTTCTCGCGCACGATCCGGTTGGTCTCGGCCCATTTCGGCGAACCGGGCGCCTTCACGCGGATCCACTCGGGCTTGCGCTGCTGGACGGGCTGATCCGGCCGATGCGCCTTTTCCGGATGGCGGGGGCGCTGGTCCTTGTTGAGAAGGTCGAGAACGACGGCCATGAAGCTACAATCCCTGGGCGAGGAAACCCTGCCCTTCCTGATATGCCGCTGATTTAAGGCGTCTGGCGGACATTCGCAAATGCTCAGATGGCAGGTCTGCCTGCATTGTTGGACCGTGACCGGCTTGCTGTTGATGCAGAGCGTGCAAAGGAGTGGCGGGTCCCATCCGTTTCCCGCCGTCACCGGGCTTGTCCGGGTGGTCGCGCTGCTGCGAGGCGGGTGCCTATCCGGATTGGAATGGCTGGCCCTGGCCCCCTCACGGTCATCACCGACCTTGTGCCGGTGATCCCGCTTGTCTGAGGTGCGGCGCTTTTCCGATCGGGATGGCCGGCACAAGGCCGGCCATGACGCGGGAGGGTCGGATGACGGGGGAGCGT
>NZ_JAGPUP010000526.1:0-47555 GCF_018069605.1 Microvirga sp. HBU67558
ACATGTCCTCCTATTCCACCGGCGACGGTGCCATGGCGCTGACGATCACGTTCAAGCTCGGCACCGATCTCGACAAGGCGCAGGTGCTCGTCCAGAACCGGGTGGCGATTGCGACGCCGCGCCTGCCCGAGGAGGTGCGACGCCTCGGCGTCACGACCCTCAAGAGCTCGCCGGACCTGATGATGGTCGTGCACATGCTCTCCCCGGACGGCTCGTACGATCAGCTCTACGTTTCGAACTATGCGCGCAACTACGTCCGCGACATCCTGCTGCGGCTTGATGGCGTCGGCGATCTCATCATCTTCGGAGAGCGGCAATACTCCCTGCGGATCTGGCTCGATCCTGAGAAGCTCGCCTCCTACGGCATGACGTCGAGCGAGGTGGTGCGCGCGATTCAGGAGCAGAACGTTCAGGTCTCGGGCGGCGCCCTGGGGCAGGAGCCGACGCCGACCGATGCGGCCTTCCAGCTGACTGTGACCACGCAGGGGCGCTTCGAGGATCCGCGCCAGTTCCGGCAGATCATCGTCCAGGCCCGCGACGGGCGCCTCGTGCGTCTGCAGGATGTGGCCCGCATCGAGCTCGGAGCCCAGGATTACGTGACGAATTCCTATCTCAATGGCAGGCCTGCCGTTGCCCTGGGAATTTTTCAGCGTCCTGGCACCAATGCGCTCGGCGCGTCGGAGCAGATCATCCGGACCATGGAAGAGCTCAAGGCGAATTTCCCTCCTGGCATCGCCTACGAGATCGTCTACAACCCCACGGAATTCATCGCCGACAGCGTGAACGAGGTCTACAAGACCCTGTTCGAGGCCACGGCCCTCGTCGTGATCGTGGTCTTCGTGTTCCTGCAGAGCTGGCGTACGGCGATCATTCCCATCGTGGCGATTCCGGTTTCGCTGATCGGAACCTTCGCGTTCATGGCGGCCCTCGGCTTCTCGATCAACACGCTGACCCTGTTCGGCATGGTTCTGGCCATCGGCATCGTGGTCGACGACGCGATCGTCGTGGTGGAAAACGTGGAGAGGAACATCGCGCTCGGCATGTCGCCGCGGGATGCCGCGCACACGACCATGGACGAGGTCGGCACCGCGCTCGTGGCTATCGCGCTGGTCCTTGTGGCAGTGTTCGTGCCGACGGCCTTCATCCCGGGCATTTCCGGTCAGTTCTACCGGCAGTTCGCTCTGACCATCGCCGTGTCGACGGTGATCTCCGCCTTCAACTCGCTGACCTTGTCGCCGGCTTTGGCGGCTTTTCTCCTGAAGCCGCACAACCCGGAGCACTCAAGGAATCCGGTGGCCCGGTTCGGGCGATCGCTGGCCAACGGGTTCAACCGCGGGTTCGACGTGACGTCCAACGGCTATGCCAGGGCGGTCGGAGCCTTCGCACGTCACAAGCTGATCGTGCTGCCGATCTATGTGGGGCTTTTAGCCGGCACCGTGTGGATCGCCAATCACGTGCCGCGCGGCTTCATTCCGATGCTCGATCAAGGCTATGCCATCGTGGTGATCCAGCTGCCGGACGGCTCGTCCCTGTCGCGCACCGACGCGGTGGTCCAGAGAGCCTCCAAGATCATCCAGGAAACGCCCGGCGTGAGGAATGCCGTGGCCTTCGCGGGCTTCTCGGGTGCGACCTTCACGAATGCAACCAATTCTGCGGCGATCTTCGCGGCGTTCAAGCCCTTCGACGAGCGCATCAAGGCCGGGGAATCGGGGACGAAGATCATCGGGGATCTCTTCGCCCGCATGCAGCAGATCGAGGAGGCGTTCATCATCGCCATTCCACCACCGCCGGTGCGCGGCCTCGGCAATTCGGGCGGGTTCAAGGTCCAGCTTCAGAACCGGACCGGCGACGACGTGCGCGGGATCCTCGCGACGGCCTACCAGCTGATGGGGCAGGCGCGGCAGAACCCGAATCTGGCCGGCGTCTTCACCACCTTCTCGGCCAACTCGCCGCAGGTCTATCTGGAGATCGACCGGCAGAAGGCGAGCATCCTGAACGTGCCGATCCCGAATATCTTCGAGACGCTTCGCATCAATCTCGGCACGGCCTACGTCAATGACTTCAATGCGTTCGGCCGCGTCTACCAGGTTCGCGCTCAGGCCGATCAGCGCTTCCGAATCGACCAGGAGGACATCAACCGGCTGCGCGTCCGCTCCTCGACGGGTGCTCTCGTGCCGCTCGGCACGCTCGTCGAGATGCGGGAGGTGTCGGGGCCCGACCTGATCCAGCGCTACAACATGTTCACCTCGGTGGCCCTGCAGGGGGATTCCGCGCCGGGCGTCTCGTCGGGCGCCGCGCTCGACGCCATGGAGGCGCTGATCCGGCAGAGTCTGTCACCCGGCATGGGCTTCGAGTGGACGGAACTGGCGTTCCAGGAGCGCCAGACCGGCAATACGGCCGTGTTCATCTTCGCCCTGTCGGTGCTGTTCGTGTTCCTCGTGCTGGCGGCGCAGTATGAAAGCTGGTCCCTGCCTGTCGCGATCATCCTGATCGTCCCGATGAGCGTTCTCTCCGCGCTGATCGGCGTGATGATCCGGGGGCAGGACAACAACATTCTGACCCAGATCGGCCTCGTGGTTCTCGTCGGTCTGGCGGCCAAGAACGCCATCCTGATCGTGGAGTTCGCCCGGCAGGCGGAGTTCGACGGCAAGACCCCCGTGGAGGCGGTCGTCGAAGCCTGCCGGCTCCGGCTGCGCCCCATCCTCATGACCGCATTTGCGTTCATCCTGGGCGTTCTGCCTCTTGCCATCGCGACCGGGCCGGGAGCCGAGATGCGGCAGGCGCTGGGGACGGCCGTGTTCGCCGGCATGCTCGGCGTAACCGTGTTCGGACTGTTCCTGACACCGGTCTTCTATGTGGCCGTCCGGATGGCGGTCCTGCGGATGTTCAAGCGCCGGGCCGCGAAAGCCGCTGCGGCGAAGGGGGCTCACCCGTCGCCGGCCGAATAACTGGCGGGCAGGCCATCGGCGATGGGTGCCCGCCTTTGACCAGCCACCCGATGTGCTGTCATGGATGGCGGGCAGAATCGCCGTGAAAGGAAGCCTATGGACTCAGCCGGGGCAGGACGTATCGCGAAATGGGTCACCGAGGCCGGGCTGACCGGCATGTCGGAGCTCGAGCTCCTGAATGGCTTCTGTGATCGCCTGATCGCGGGCGGCATGCCCGTTTCGGCCGTGAACATCGTCATCGACACACTGCACCCGATCCATGAGGGGCGGGTGTTCCGCTGGCGTCGCGATGATCAGGAAGGACTTGCCCCTGTTGTGGAATACGGCCGCACCAATGTGGAGGGGCAGGCTGCCGAGAACTGGCGCCGGAGCACGTATTATCACCTTCACGTCAGCGGCGAGGACTTCCTGCGGCGGCGGCTCGGGCCCGGCCATCCCGATGACTTCTCCATCCTCAAGGACCTGCGTGCGGACGGGCAGACGGATTATCTCGCGTTGATCCATCGCTTCGCGGCGGAGGGTGCCATCGGCGAGATGGATTCGTTCTACTCGTCCTGGACGACAGATGTGCCTTCGGGCTTCAGCGACGATGAGATCACGTTTCTGCGCGAGCTGGCTGCCCCCCTGATGCTGGCCATGAAATGCGCCTCGCTCGCGCGCATCGCCAAGACGCTCGTCGAAACCTATCTCGGCCGCGATGCGGGCCGGCTCGTTCTCAACGGCCGCATCGCCCGCGGGGTCACCGACCGGATTCAGGCCGTGCTGTGGTTCAGCGATCTGCACGGATCCACCCATATCACCGAGACCGCGGACCCCGAGCAGATCATTCCGTTCCTGAACGATTATGCCGAGGCGATCATCTCGTCCATTTACGAGGCCGGAGGCGATGTCCTGAAGCTGATCGGGGACGGGACGCTCGCCATCTTCAAGGAGGAGGATCCGAGCGATGCCTGCCGGTGCGCGCTGAAGGCCGAGCGTCTGATGCAATCCCGGATCCGGGCTTTGAACGAAGAGCGCCTGTCCTGCGGCCTGCCGGTCACGAGCGCCTATCTCGGCCTCCACATCGGCGAGGTCTTCTATGGCAATATCGGCAGCCAGGATCGCCTTGATTTCACCGTCGTGGGACCGGCCGTGAACGAGGTCAGCCGGATCGGCGCCTTGTGCCGATCCGTCGAGCGGGATGTCCTCGTGTCATCGGCCTTCTTCTCAACCGCCTCCGAGGATGATCGGAGATGCCTCGTGTCAGTCGGCCGTTACGCCCTGAGAGGCGTCGCCCGGCCGCAGGACCTGTTCACGCTCGACCCTTCCTGGCTGGAACCGGAAGATCTTCGAGCGGGCACGGAATAGACAGCCCGGCTGCGCCAGAGACATTTGAACTGCGGTCACTCCGAACGAGCGGCTTTGGTTCTGCGCTCGACAGGCGTGATCGCCACAGCGTGCATTTCGCCCTTCTTGAGGAGGACGAGTTCGACGACGCGCCCGATCCGCCCGCCGTTCAGCAGGCGCACGAGGTCGTCGACGCCGCCGACCGGCTCCCCGTCCAGGGAGAGAATGACGTCTCCCTGTTCGAGCCGCGCCTCCTCCGCGGGGCTGCCCGGTTCGACGGCTGCGATCACCACGCCGAATGTTCCCGCCAGCCCGGCCGCATAGCTGACGCGCCGCGGGACCGGCACCGTCTGTCCGGCGATGCCGATCGAGGCCCGCCGGACCCGCCCGTGGCGGATCAGTTCCGAGACGACGAAACTCGCCGTGTTGCTCGCGACGGCAAAGCAGATACCCTGCGCGCCCATGATGACAGCGGTGTTGATGCCGATCACCTCTCCGGTGCTGGCGACCAGCGGCCCTCCGGAATTGCCCGGGTTCAGGGCCGCGTCCGTCTGGATCACGTCGTCGATGAGGCGCCCGGACTTCGCCCGCAGGCTTCGTCCGAGAGCCGAGACCACGCCGGCCGTCACGGTCGATTCGAATCCGAGCGGGTTGCCGATGGCGATCGCGATCTGACCGCGCTTCAGGCGCTTGGAATCGCCCAAGGTGGCGAAGGGCAGCCGGTCGGCGTGGGCGTGCAGCAGGGCCAGATCCGTATCCGGATCGTCGCCGATGACCCGCGCCGCGATGGTGCGTCCATCGGAGCCGGTGAGCTGCGCTTCCCGTGCGCCCTGCATGACATGGCTGTTGGTGAGCAGAAGGCCGTCGGGCGAGATGATGACGCCCGAACCCATCCCGGCCGCTCGGCCCGAGATCTGCGGCTCGACCCGCACGACCGCGGGACCGATGCGGTCCACGACGCTGGTGACGGCATGGGAGTAGGAATCAAGCAGCGCCGCATCGTTGCGTTCGTCGGATGCCGCTGGCGATGGTACTGCGGAACTCTGGGAGTGAAGGAGAAAGGTTGGAGTGCGATCGAGCATGGAGCCCTCCAGGATAACGCTATTTCACATCATGTGGTGATGCGCGGCGCGGGAACCAAGAGCCTGAGCACGTTGCCAAGTCTTCAAGTTACGAAGTTTCCAAGTCTCCAAGTCTCACAGGAGGATGAGACCGAGACGGACGGCCTGCGCGACCGCATCCGTCCGTCCCGTCGCGTCGAGCTTTGCGGCGATTGACGCGACGTGGAACTTCGCGGTGTGGAACGAAATTCCGAGCCTGCGGGCGATCAGCTTGTTCGAGGCGCCTTCCGCGAGCAGGCGCAGGACTTCGAGCTCCCGCGCCGTGAGCAGATCGTCTCGCGGCGGATCCGACGGAACGGGCGGGGCTGCATCCCGGCCGCTTCCGGCCGCACCGCGCGGCATGATGACGAAGCCCCGGCTCACGGCCTCCATGGCCAGCTGGAGATCCGGAGCGTCGACATCCGGCGGGAGAAGTCCAGCCGCCCCGGCCCTGATCGCCGACGCTCCATCCGGCGTGTCGCTCAGGAGGATCGCCGGGGCCGGTCCCGGCGAGGGCCAATGATCGGTGATCATCACGTCGGGCCGTGCGTGGTGCAGGGTGCCGATGTCGGCTTCGTCGGCCAGGATCGTGGCGATGCGGTCGAGGAGGGCCGTATCGTCGATGTGAAGAGCCACCTTGCGCAAAGTCTCACCCCATCGGCGCCAGCGTCTATCGAGGCTTCGGACGCTCCCTGACCTCGACGGCTAGTGTCATATGTTCACCCGCCCTCACGATTCCCAGGTCGACCGACTGGCCCACGCTCTCGGGACCGAGAAGCCTGTACACGTCGCGGACCGACGGAACGGGGGCGTCGTTCCACCTCATGAGGATGTCGCCCTGGCGGATTCCCGCCTTCTGCCCAGGGCCGTCCTGATCCACGCTGATCACGATCAGGCCGCGCGGCTGCGCGAGCCCGGCCGCATCGGCTGCGGCTTTGTCGATCCGGACCGGCTGAAGCCCGAGGCCCAGATAGCCGCGGGCCACATGGCCCTTTTCGAGGAGCTGCGGGGCCACCCGCGCGATGGTTTCCGACGGGATGACGAGCACGCGCCCGCGCGGACCGAGCACGGTCATGCCCAGGATCCGCCCGCCCGTGTCCAGGGCAATGCCGCCTTCCGATTGAAAGTCGAGCCTGAGGTCGAGATGGATCCTGCGGTCGATATGCCCGCCGCGCAGGCTTCTCCAGGGCCCGCCTGCAAGGGCCACGATGCCCATGGCGGCGCTCAGACCGTCCGGCTGGCGTCCCGCGGCGAGCACGAGATGACCGGCCCGAAGCCGGTCGGACGGATCGAAGGTCATGTCGGGCAGAGGCTGCTCCTCGACCCGGAGGAGGGCGATGTCCGTGCTCGGGTCCCGTCCGACAAGGCTCGCCGAGATCTGGCTTCCATCAGGCCGCGTGACCGGGACGTCCTCGTCGGCTTCCAGCGCCTCCTCGGCGGTGATCACGAGCCCGGGGCGCCAGAGGAAGCCGGTCGATGTTCCTCGCCTGCGCCCATGGATCGTCACGAGACGCGGAGCGATGCCATCGAGCAGGTCGGCGGTACGATCCGAAAACGTTTCAAGCGAAAAGGCGGCGGCGGGATCTGGCATGACAAGCCTCCTCGGTCATCGTCCGGACGATCCTGTCCGCAAACGGCGTTCTTCGATACTGACCGGGAGGCTAGGTGCGCCAGTGACCTCAGAAGGAAAGGCCCCGCCTTGCGGGCGGGGCCGGACTTCGTCAGCTGCGCTTCGGCGGCGAAGCGGGCCAGCTCTTGATGAGCGTGTCGTAATCCACCGTCTCGCCCTTGGGCTTCTCGTTCGCGAGCTTGCGCTGAGGCGCGATGGTGCCGGCGGCTTCCGCCTTCTTGAACCACTCCTCGGCAGAGGTCTTCGGGTTCAGCTTCGGGCCGCATTCACCCTGCACATTGGCGCGCTCGAGGCGTCCAAGCACCTCGTCCTGGGCATTGGCCAGCGAAGTCATGGCTTCCTGAGGCGTCTTGGTGCCGGAGGCCGCGTCGCCGATGTTCTGCCACCAGAGCTGGGCGAGCTTCGGATAATCCGGCACGTTGTTGCCGGTCGGGGTCCATTGCACGCGGGCCGGCGAGCGGTAGAACTCGACGAGACCGCCGAGCTTGGGCGCGCGTTCGGTCATGCTCTTGTCCCAGATGTCGCTCTCGCGGATGAAGGTGAGCCCCACATGGCTCTTCTTCAGCGAGACCGTCTTGGAGGTGACGAACTGCGCATAGAGCCAGGCCGCCTTGCGGCGCTCCACGGGGGTGGACTTCAGGAGCGTCCAGGATCCTGCATCCTGGTAGCCGAGCTTCATCCCGTCCTTCCAGTACGAGCCATGGGGCGAGGGTGCCATGCGCCATTTCGGCGTGCCGTCGGCATTCACGACAGGAAGCCCAGGCTTCACCATGTCGGCCGTGAAGGCCGTGTACCAGAAGATCTGCTGGGCGATGTTGCCCTGCGCCGGCACCGGTCCCGACTCGGAGAAGTTCATGCCCTGCGCCTGCGGAGGGGCATATTTCTTCATCCAGTCGAGATACTTGGTGATCGCATAGACGGCCGCCGGTCCGTTGGTGTCGCCGCCGCGCTCGACCGAGGAGCCGACCGGGCGGCAGCCTTCCATGCGAATGCCCCATTCATCGACCGGCAGTCCGTTCGGGATGCCCTTGTCTCCGTTGCCCGCCATGGACAGCCACGCGTCGGTGAAGCGCCAGCCGAGCGACGGATCCTTGCGGCCGTAATCCATGTGACCGTAGACCTTGACGCCGTCGACCTCCTTCACGTCGTTGGTGAAGAACTCGGCGATGTCCTCATAGGCCGACCAGTTGACCGGCACGCCGAGATCGTAACCGTATTTGGCCTTGAACTTCTCCTTGAACTCCGGACGCTGGAACCAGTCGTATCGGAACCAGTACACGTTGGCGAATTGCTGGTCCGGCAACTGGTACATCTTGCCGTCCGGCGCCGTCGTGAAGGACTTGCCGATGAAGTCGTTGATGTCCAGGGTCGGCGAGGTCACATCCTTGCCTTCGCCCGCCATCCAGTCGTCGAGCGGGATCGCCTGCTTGTAGCGGAAGTGGGTGCCGATGAGGTCCGAATCGTTGACCCAGGCGTCGTAGATGTTACGCCCCGACTGCATCTGCGTCTGGATCTTCTCCACCACGTCGCCTTCCTGGATCAGGTCGTGGGTGAGCTTGATGCCGGTGATCTCGGAGAAGGCTTTGGCCAGGGTCCTGGCCTCGTATTCATGGGTCGTAATGGTCTCGGACACCACGTTGATTTCCTGGCCGGCGAAGGGCTTGGCCGCGTTCACGAACCATTCCATCTCCTTCAGCTGCTCGTCCTTGGAGAGGGTCGACGGCTGGAATTCGCTGTCGATCCAGCGACGGGCTTCTTCCATCCCGGCGAGAGCGACGCTTGAGCCGAGCGCCATGGCGATGACGCTCGTCGAGATGAACAGTTTCAGGTGCCGGTGAGATTGGGTGAGTTTCATTGGTTCCTCCCAGTGTGTGCCCTGGCCGGCTTGTGCGCTGGTCTTGTTCCCTCCGGTCCGGGCAAACCGCAGGGCATTGTTGAGCCATTCCCTCCTAGACGTAGCGGAACACGACGGCTGCGAAGAGCAGGGAAAGGCCGGACGCCCACCACAGGTCCGGGCCGACGAAGCCCAGCCAGGCGAGGTGGATGAAGGCCGCACCAAGTAGCGAGATGAAGAGGCGGTCGCCCCGGGTGGTCGGGATGCGCAGCACGCCGACACGTTCCGTCTCCGGACGGTAGATCGCCAGCACGGTCATCACGAGCAAGAGGCTCGCGACGGCTGCGAAGAATAAGCCGGTCTGCCATGTCCAGGCCATCCAGGCGAGATCGGGCATGCGAGGCTCCTCAGACCCGGCCCAGGGCGAAGCCCTTGGCGATGTAGTTGCGGACGAACCAGATCACGAGTGCGCCCGGCACGATGGTGAGCACGCCGGCGGCGGCGAGCAGGCCCCAGTCCATGCCGGCGGCCGAGATCGTGCGCGTCATGGTGGCGGCAATGGGCTTGGCGTTGACCGACGTCAGAGTGCGTGCCAGCAGCAACTCGACCCACGAGAACATGAAGCAGAAGAAGGCCGCGACCCCGATGCCGGACGCAATCAGCGGCATGAAGATCTTCACGAAGAACCGCGGAAACGAATACCCGTCGATGGCGGCCGTCTCGTCGATCTCCCGGGGCACGCCGGACATGAAGCCCTCCAGAATCCACACCGCCAGGGGCACGTTGAACAGGCAATGCGCCAGGGCCACGGCCCAGGGCGTATCGAAGAGGCCGATGGCCGAGTAAAGGTTGAAGAACGGCAGGGCGAAGACCGCGGGCGGCGCCATGCGGTTGGTCAGCAGCCAGAAGAACAGGTGCTTGTCGCCCAGGAACCTGTAGCGGGAGAAGGCGTAGGCCGCTGGAAGCGCGAAGGAGATCGACAGCACCGTGTTGATCACCACGTAGGTCAGCGAATTGATGTACCCTGAGTACCAGCTCGCATCGGTGAAGATCTTGACGTAGTTGTCGAAGGTGATCTCCCTCGGCCAGAGCGTCAGACCCGACGTGATCTCCATGTTCGTCTTCAGGCTCATGTTGACGAGCCAGTAGATGGGCAGCATCAGAAACACGAGGTAGAGCGTCATCACCACGACCCGCCCGCTCACCCGCGGCCCGGACAGGGCGCGGTTCGCGGCCAGCGGGGCTGCAAGCGGCTTCGTGTCGGATCCGCCGACGACGATGGTTCCGGTCATGCTTCGACCCTCTCGCGTTCGGCGTCAACATTGGTCATGACGGTATAGAAGACCCAGCAGATGGCGAGGATGATCAGGTTGTAGACCAGCGACATGGCAGCCGCTTTGCCGAGATCGAACTGGCCGAGCGCCAGCTTCACCAGATCGATGGACAGGAAGGTCGTGGCGTTGCCCGGTCCGCCCCCGGTGATCACGAAAGGCTCGGTGTAGATCATGAACGAATCCATGAAGCGCAGCAGGACCGCGATCAGCAACACTCGGCGCATCTTCGGCAGCTGGATCGTGCGGAAGATCGCCCAGCGCGACGCGCCGTCGATCCGGGCTGCCTGATAATAGGCATCCGGGATCGATTTGAGGCCGGCATAGCACAGGAGGGCGACGAGGCTTGTCCAATGCCACACGTCCATGACGATGAGGGTGATCCATGCGTCGAGAGAGTCGTTGGTGTAGTTGTAATCGATGCCGAGATGATTGACGATCCAGCCGAGCAAACCGATGTCGCCGCGGGCGAAGACCTGCCAGATCGTTCCGACCACGTTCCACGGGATGAGAAGCGGCAGGGCCATCAGGACGAGGCAGAGGGCCACCGGCCAACCCTCTCTCGGCATCGAGAGGGCCACCGCGATACCGAGCGGCACCTCGATCATGAGGATGATCGCCGAGAAGAGGAGCGTCCGCCACAAGGCGTCGAAGAAGCGTCCGCCGAGTTCCGTCGACGGATCGAGCAATTCCTGGAACCACCCGATCCCGTTCCAGAAGAACTGGTTGTTGCCGAAGGTGTCCTGGACCGAGTAGTTCACGACGGTCATGAGCGGCAGGACGGCCGAGAAGGCCACGATGGCGAAAACTGGCAGAACGAAGAGCCAGGCTCTGTTGTTGACGGTCTTCGTCATGCCCTGTGTCCTTCGATCAGCTCACCCGAGACGAGATGCCCGTCGGCATAGATGTGGATGTGGCGTGGGTCGAGCGCGAGCGCAGCCTCGCTCCCTTCGATCGAAAGCCCGTCGGGAATGCTGGCGGCGAGGGGCCGCCCGCCCATCTCGACCCTGGCGATCCGGGCACGGCCGATATCGTCGATGCGCCGCACGCTCACGGGCAGTCCGGAGCCTTTCGGCTGAAGGCGCACGAATTCAGGGCGGATCCCGAGCTCCACGCGCTCCCCATCGGCCAGGGGGCGGTAGATCCTCTCCAAGCGGATGGCTTCATTGCCGACGAAAGCCGTCGCGCCTTCGACCTTGCAGGGCAGGATGTTCATGCCCGGCGATCCGATGAAATGTCCCACGAAGGTGTGCGCGGGACGCTCGAACAGTTCGTCCGGCGTTCCCGTCTGCACCACGGCGCCGTCGTGCATGACCACGACCTTATCGGCGAAGGTGAGCGCCTCGGTCTGGTCGTGCGTGACGTAGATCATCGTGATGTCGAGAGCGCGGTGAATCTCCTTCAGGGTGGAGCGCAGCTGCCACTTCAGATGCGGATCGATCACGGTGAGCGGCTCGTCGAACAGGATCGCCGCCACGTCGGGGCGGACGAGGCCGCGCCCAAGGGAGATCTTCTGCTTCATGTCCGCCGTGAGGTTGCTGGCCTTGCGGTCGAGCACGCGCGTGAGGTCGAGGAGCCTTGCGATCTCCTCCACCCGCTGAGCCGTCCTGTCACGCGGCACGTGCCGGTTCTTGAGCGGAAAGGCCAGGTTCTCCCGCACGCTCATGGTGTCGTAGACCACGGGGAACTGGAACACCTGGGCGATGTTGCGTGCTTCCGTCGGTAGATCCGTCACATCGAGGTCATCGAAGAGGACGCGCCCGCGCGTGGGGCGCACCAGGCCGGAAATGATGTTGAGCAGCGTGGTCTTGCCGCAGCCCGATGGGCCCAGCAGCGCATAGGCGCCACCCTGGCTCCAGACATGATTGATCTCCTTGAGAGCGTAATCATCCGGCTTCCGGGGATCCGCCTTGTAGGCATGGGCAAGATGATCGAGGGTGATGCGGGCCATCCGTCTCTCCTCACGCCGCCTTCTGCGCGGGATCGGCAGCGGCAAGACGGCCTTCCGCATCGAACAGGAACAGATGCTTTGGATTGATCGAGGCCGTGACGACCGATTTCGGCTCCAGCCGCCGCACGCCCGGGACCAGCGCGATGAGCCGGTGCTCCTGGGCATCGAGATGGACGTAACTTTCCGAACCGGTGATCTCGGACACGGACACCACGGCCGGGATCGTGATCTCATCCGCTCCGCCGGGCTCAAGGCCGAGGTGGTGGGCCCGGAAGCCGATCGTGTAATCCCCGTCGGGAACCGACGCGAGAGGGCCGGTGGCCCGGATCTCGCCGCCGGTGCTCAGGGTCGCGCTGCCACCGGTTCTGCGGACCTTGAGGGTGTTGAGCGGAGGGTCGGAGAAGACACGGGCGGTGGTCAGATCGCGGGGGCGGCGATATACCTGCGGCGTCGGTCCGAACTGGGTCACCCGACCTTCGAACAAGGTCGCCGTGTTGCCGCCGAGAAGCAGAGCCTCGGACGGCTCCGTCGTGGCGTAGACGAAAATAGCCCCCGAGGCCGCGAAGACCCGCGGCAACTCCTCGCGCAGTTCCTCCCGGAGCTTGTAATCGAGGTTGGCCAGGGGCTCGTCGAGCAGGACGAGATCCGCCCGCTTGACGAGGGCCCGGGCGATCGCGGTGCGCTGCTGCTGGCCGCCGGAGAGATTCAGGGGCTTGCGGTCAAGATAGGGTTCGAGCTTCAGGAGCTTGGCGGCATCGCGCACCCGGGCATCGATCTCGTTCTTCGGAAGGCCGGACACGCGCAGGGGCGAGGCGATGTTCTCGTAAACATCGAGCGAGGGATAGTTGATGAATTGCTGGTACACCATGGCCACGCTGCGGCGCTGGACGGGCCAGCCGGTCACATCCTGCCCGTTGACGAGAACCCGTCCGCTTGTCGGCGCATCGAGCCCGGCCATGAGGCGCATGAGCGACGTCTTGCCGGCCAGAGTCGCCCCGAGCAGCACATTGAGGGAGCCGCGCTCCAGGGTCAGATGGACGTCGTCCACATGAACCGCTGCTCCGACCTTCTTTGAAACGCCTTCGAGAGCGAGAGTCATCGACCACACCCCCGGCGTCGGACAGGGCCGGCGGCCAAGACAGAATATGTCGCGATGATCGTGGCGCCAGTTCCCGCCACGTTTCGAGCGATACCACGCCCGTATGCGCTACCACTCACCGCGACGCTGAACGTCGCCGATTCTTGCGGACTCAAGAGCGCTTCTCCCGGCTGCAGACCCTTGGGGGCCTGAGCTTTCTTATGTCGTTATGGTGAAGGTATCTTGCCCCCAGGGCGAAAGCAACTGCCCGACATCGGCGCGACACTGGTCTTCGACTGGACTGAACAGGTGCGCTGTTACTGCTGGCCAGAAGAATTTTGAACTGAAGCGCGCTTCGCGAGTTCAAGCACCACATGCCGGTCTTGCTGTCCTTTCACCCGTCGCCGGCTCACTCCGCTCGCCCGTTGGGAGAAAGCCATGACTGACACTGCAAAACCTCTTGCCATCGTGACCGGCGCCTCGTCCGGCATCGGCTATGAACTCGCGAAACTCTGCGCCCAGAACGGCTACGATCTGCTGATCGCCGCCGATCAGACGGCGATCCACGATGCAGCCAAGGAATTTCGGACGCTCGGAGCCGATGTCGAGGCGGTTGAGGCCGATCTTGCCACCCTCGAAGGCGTCGACAAGCTCTACGCGGCGGCCAAAGGCAGGTCCGTCGGAGCGCTCCTGGCCAATGCCGGCCATGGGCTCGGCCATGCTTTTCTGGATCAGGATTTTCGGGATGCACGTCATGTGATCGACACCAACATCACCGGCACGCTCTACCTGATTCAGAAGGTCGGCCGTGACATGCGTGCCAGGAACGAGGGGCGCATCCTCATCACCGGGTCGATCGCCGGGTTCATGCCGGGCACGTTCCAGGCCGTCTACAACGGCACGAAGGCCTTCATCGACTCCTTCTCCTTCGCTCTCCGGAACGAGTTAAAGGACACCAATATCACGGTGACCTGCCTCATGCCCGGCGCCACCGAGACCGAATTCTTCGAGCGGGCCGGCATGGAGGATACCAAGGTCGGCCAGGACAAGAAGGACGACCCCGCCTTCGTGGCGAAGGTGGGCTTCGACGCCATGATGAACGGCGAGGGCGACGTTGTCAGTGGCTGGAAGAACAAGTTCACCACCATCCTGGCCAACGTGACGCCGGCTGGCATGCTCGCCGAACAGCACCGCAAGATGGCCGAGCCCGGATCGGGCAAGCGCTGATCGCAACTTTGCTGCATTTCGTTGCAAACGAGTTCCCCGCGGATGTCGCGTTGACGATCGTCTGCTGATCGGTCAGGAGCGAGGGTCGAAACCGCGAGGGACTTTGCGATGACCAAGCCGACCGATCTGCAGCAGCGCCTGACGAGCCTCCTCGGTCCTTCGGCCGTCGTCACGGAAGGCTCAGATCTCGAGCCTTACGCCGTCGACTGGCGCAGGCTCTTTCCAGGGCGGCCGGCTTGCGTCGTCCGCCCGTCCTCGACCGACCAGGTCTCCCGGATCGTGCAGATCTGTCGCGAGGCCGGTGCGGCCATCGTCCCGCAGGGCGGCAATACGGGACTGGCCGGCGGAGCGGTGCCGGATCCGTCCGGGACGCAGGTTGTCCTGTCCTTCAACCGGATGGCGGCCATCCGCAGCGTCGACCCTGTCGGCTTGACCATCGAGGCCGAGTCCGGGTGCATCCTCAAGGTGGCGCAGGATGCCGCGGCTGCGGTCGGGCGCCTGCTGCCGATCAGCCTCGCGGCCGAAGGCTCCGCCACCATCGGCGGCGTGGTGGCGGCCAATGCGGGCGGGGTGAACGTGCTGCGCTACGGCATGACCCGCAGCCTCGTGCTCGGGCTGGAGGTGGTCCTGCCGGACGGAACCATTATCAACGGTCTGCGGAAGCTGCGAAAGGACAATGCGGGCTACGACTGGAAGCAGCTGTTCATCGGCAGCGAGGGGACCCTCGGGATCGTCACGGCCGCCGTCCTGAGGCTGCTGCCGAGGCCCAAGCACTCCGTGACCGCCCTGCTTTCGGTGGTTGACCCGGCAGCAGCCCTCCGGCTGCTCGAGCTCGCCCAGGACGAGCTCGGCGACCAGATTTCGGCCTTTGAGCTGATCTCCGCAATGTCCATGCAGCTCGTCGCCAAACATGCCGGCCTGAAGGCTCCGATCGCCGAGGGCGAATGGTTCGTCCTGATCGAAGCGGCCTCCAGCCTGGCGGGCCTGCGGGAGGCGGCGGAGGCGATGCTGGGCTCGGCTTTCGAACAGGAGCTCGCTCTCGACGGCGTCATTGCCGAATCCGGCGCTCAGGCGGCCCAGCTCTGGGCCCTGCGCGAGCATGTGACGGAATCCGAAGCCCGGGAAGGCAAGAGCGTCAAGCACGATGTCTCCGTGCCGTTGACCGAGGTTCCGCGCTTTCTCACGGAGGCCGGAGAGGCGCTGGCGGCCGGAGCCCCGGGCACCCGCGTGAACGCTTTCGGGCATCTGGGCGACGGCAACATCCACTACAACGTGCTCGTGGATGCGGATCACGACGCTTCTCTCGTGAACCGCATCGTGCACGACGTGGTGGCGGCCTTCGGCGGCAGCATCTCGGCGGAGCACGGTATCGGTCAATACCGGGTGGGCGAGCTGGCGCGCTACCGCGCGGCCTCCGAGATGGAGCTCGCCCGCGCGCTCAAGCGCGCCCTCGACCCGGACAACCGCCTCAATCCGGGCAAGGTGCTCCTGACCTGAGGAGCTCAGCCTCGGCCGAGCGTATAAAACTCGTCGTTCGGCCGCATGCTGGTGACGTTGGCGAGACGGTTCGACATGGCAAAAAACGCGGCAATCGCCGCGATGTCCCAGACGTCGTCTTCCGTGAATCCATGAGCGCTCAACGCCGCGATGTCCGCATCGCCGACCGCGTAGGCCTCGAGAGCCACCGTCATGGCGAAATCGAGCATCGCCTTCTGGCGTGGCGTGATGTCGGCCTTGCGGTAGTTGATCGCGATCTGATCGGCGATCAGCGGGTTCTTGGCCCGGATCCGCAGGATCGCCCCGTGGGCGATGACGCAATACTGGCACTGATTGGCGTTGCTCGTCGCCACCACGATCATCTCGCGTTCGGCCTTGGTGAGGCTGCCGGGCTTTTCCATCAAGGCATCGTGATAGGCGAAGAAGGCGCGGAACTCGTCCGGCCGATGAGCCAGCACCAGGAACACGTTCGGCACGAAGCCCGACTTCTCCTGCACTGCGAGAATGCGCGCGCGGATGTCCTCCGGCAGGTCGGAAATCTCGGGCACGGGAAATCGGCTGATCGGCGGCTTGGTCACGAGAGGCACCTCTTCCTGTCCGACCCCGGAGGCGGCGTTCCTTCAGGGCCGTATTGCCAGATCGAGCTTATTCGGGTTGGATCCTGCAAACAACGAGGAAGAAGCAGTGCGGAGGACAGGTCCCATGGATGCCCAGAACGCCCTTGCCGAAGACAAGGTTCTGCTTCGCGAGGATCGCGACGGCGTGGCGACGCTCACCCTCAACCGCCCGGCCCAGTTCAATGCCCTGTCCGAAGAGATGCTAGCAGCCCTCCAGGCAGCGCTCGACGATCTGAAGGAGGACGAGGCCGTGCGCTGCGTCGTTCTCGCCGCCGCCGGCAAGGCATTCTGCGCCGGGCACGATCTCAAGCAGATGCGGGCAAATCCACGTCAGGATTACTACGAGAGGCTGTTCGCGCAATGCAGCCGGGTCATGCAGGGCATCGTGAACCTGCCGGTTCCGGTGATCGCCCGGGTCCATGGCATGGCCACGGCGGCGGGATGTCAGCTCGTCGCGTCCTGCGATCTGGCCGTTGCTGCGGAAAGTGCCACCTTTGCCGTGTCCGGCATCAATGTCGGGCTGTTCTGCTCCACCCCCGCCGTGGCGCTCTCCCGCAACGTCTTGCCCAAGCGGGCCTTCGACATGCTGGTGACGGGACGTTTCATCTCATCCACTGAGGCCCTGTCTTTCGGTCTCGTCAACCGTGTGGCGCCGGATGCGGAGCTCGACCGGGCCGTCGCCGGGCTGACGGCCGATATCCGCGCCAAAAGCCCGGTGGCGATCCGCATGGGCAAGGCCATGTTCGGCCGCCAGCGCTCGATGAGCCTGGAGGAGGCCTATGCCTATGCGGGCAACGTCATGGCCTGCAACATGATGGCGGAGGATGCCGCCGAGGGCATCGATGCCTTCATCGAGAAGCGCAAGCCGGAGTGGAAGGCGCGCTGATCGAGCGCTCTTCCATCAAGCTCCCGCCTTCCGGGCCCGCGCCATCTCGCGCAGCTGGAACTTCTGGATCTTGCCCGTGGATGTTTTCGGGAGTTCCGTGAAGATGACGGTGCGCGGGCATTTGTAGGACGCAAGCTGCTGCCGGCACCACGCGATGATATCGTCGGCGGATGCCGATTGATCCGGTTTAAGCTCCACGAAGGCACAAGGCGTTTCGCCCCACTTCTCGTCCGGCATCGCCACGACGGCTGCCGCCTGAATGGCCGGATGCTTGTAGAGGGCATCCTCCACTTCGATGGACGAGATGTTCTCGCCGCCGGAAATGATGATGTCCTTGGAGCGGTCCTTGAGTTGCACATAGCCGTCGGGGTACTTGACCCCGAGATCCCCCGAATGGAACCAGCCGCCTTCGAAGGCCTTGGCCGTTCCGGCTGGGTTCTTGAGATAACCCTTCATGACCACATTGCCGCGGAACATGACCTCGCCGAGGGTTTTTCCATCGGCCGGCACCGGCTGCATGGATTCCGGATCGAGCACGTCGAGATCCTCCAGCACGGGGTAGCGCACACCCTGCCGGGCCTTCTTCGCGGCATAACCGCCCGGGTCGAGCGCATCCCATTCCTCATGCCATTCGTTGACCACCGCCGGGCCGTAGACCTCCGTCAGGCCGTAGAGATGCGTCACGTCGAAACCTGCCGTCTTCATCGCAGCGAGCACCGCTTCCGGCGGCGGCGCGGCGGCCGTCATGAATTTGACCGTATGGGGCAGGGGGCGCTTCTCCGAAGCAGGGGCATTGAGCAGGGTCGACATGACGATGGGCGCGCCGCACAGATGCGTGACCTTCTGGTCGGCGAGCGCATCATACATGGGCTTCGCCCGGACGGCCCGCAGGCAGACATGGGTTCCCGCCACGAGGGAGAGCGACCAGGGAAAGCACCAGCCGTTGCAGTGGAACATGGGCAGCGTCCACAGGTAGACCGGGTGCTGCCCCATCCCGGCGGTGAGGATGTTGCCCATGGCGAGCAGGTAGGCGCCGCGATGATGATAAACCACGCCTTTGGGATCGCCCGTAGTGCCGGAGGTGTAGTTCAGGGTGATCGCGTCCCATTCGTCCTGGGGCAGGCTCCAGGCGAAATCCGGATCGCCTGTCGCCAGGAACTCCTCGTATTCCATGGTTCCCAGCCGCTCGCCGGATCCTGTGAATTCCGGGTCGTCGTAGTCGATGACGAGCGGCTTGGCGGAGGTCAGTTCGAGCGCTGCCCTGAGGGTGGCCGAGTACTCCCGGTCGGTGATCAGCACCTTGGCTTCGCTGTGTTCCAGGCAGAAGGCGATGATCTTGGCGTCGAGGCGGGTATTCAGCGTGTTGAGCACCGCGCCGGCCATGGGCACGCCGTAATGGCATTCCAGCATGGCGGGCGTATTGGGGAGCATCACCGAAACGGTGTCGCCACGCCCGATGCCTCGCCGGGCAAGGGCGGAGGCGAGACGCCGGGATCGGGCGTAGAAGTCCCGGTAGCTGCGGGTCAGGGAGCCATGAATGAGCGCCGGGCGGTCCGGGTGGACGCGGGCGGCGCGCTCCAGGAACGAGAGCGGCGTCAGCGGCTGGTAATTCGCCTGATTCTTGTCGAGATCGGTGTCGTAGATCGTCGAAGCCACTGTCGTTCCTCCCCTGGCGTCGAGTATCGCCAGGGGAGGGCGGGCTGACAACCCTCCGACCTATCGGCGGCCAGGCCGCAATGCGGTCATTCCTTCACCGACATAACGGCGCGCTGTGCCTTCGCGGTGATCTCGCCCCAAGCCTGGGCCCGGATGTCGGAGGTCTGGCATACCCAGGATCCACCCACGGCCACCACGTTCGACAGCGCAAGCCAGTCCCGGGCGTTCTTTTCGTCGATGCCGCCGGTCGGGCAGAAACGCGCCTGCGGAAACGGGCCTGCAAGGGCCTTCATGGCGGGAATGCCGCCGGCGGCAACCGCCGGAAAGAATTTGACGACGGGAAAGCCATGGGCAAGCGCCGCCATGAGTTCGGACGCGGTCGCGATGCCCGGAATGAAAGGCAACTCGCCCCCGCTCGCGGCCTCAAGCAGGTCGGGCGTGGCGCCGGGGCTCAGGGCGTAGCGTGCGCCGAGGGCCCGAGCACGCTCCAGATCCTTCGGCGTCAGAACGGTCCCGATGCCGACGATCGCCTCGGGCACATCCTGGATGATGGCCGCTGCGGAATCTGCGGCGGCAGGCGTGCGCAGGGTGATCTCGAGCAGGCGCAACCCGCCCGCAACGAGGGCCCGGGCGAGGGGAACCGCATCCTCCACACGTTCCAGCGTGATCACCGGAACGATCGGGCCGGCGCGGAGGATGTCGGCCAGCTTCTTGCTGCGGGAGTTGGCGAGATCCTTCAGGTCTTGGGGCATGGGAGGAGTTCCTTGGATGGCATCGATTATGGCATCGCGTCGCGCGGAATGATCGCGCCGCGATAGCGCACCACCTGTCCGGCCAGGCGATGCCCCGCCGCCGCGGCGGAACGGGGCCCCTCGCCGGATAGTCGCGCATGGAGGTAAGCGGCCGCAAAGCTGTCGCCCGCAGCGGTGGTGTCGACAACGTCGTCAACGGGCGTGCCGGGCACGACGATGTCCTCACCTTGCGAGAGGACGCGGCATGTCAGATCCGGGTGCTTGAGGACGATCTCGGCCCGGTCCGAAAAGGCCAGCAATTGGTCCACGCCGCCAGCGCCGAACAGCAGGTCGAGATCCTCCGTCGAAGCGAGGATGATATCGGCACATGCGAAAGCCTGACGGAAGGCGGCCCGCGCGATCTCCGGATCGGTCCAGCCCCGCGGACGGAAATTCGTGTCGAAGGCCACGCGCCTGCCTTTGGCCCGTGCGTCCTGGAGCACGGCGAACAGGCGTTCGCGTCCTTTCTCCCCGTAGAGGGAAAGAGAGATCCCCGACAGATAGATCAGATCATAGGCGGCAATGGCGTCGATGACGGTCTCCGCCTCCGGCGCCTGAAACAGAAGGCGCGCGGCGGCGGTTTCGCGCCAGTAGGAGAACCGGCGTTCGCCCTTCGGGTCCGTCTGGATGATGTAGAGACCCGGGAGACGCCCGGGCAGGCGCAGCACCCGTTGCGTCCCAACACCTTCCTTGGTCCAGGCCTCGATCAGCTTGTCGCTCCAGCTGTCGTCTCCGAGGGCGGTGATGTAATCCGTGTCCGTTCCCAGGCGGGAGAGATAGACGGCGGTGTTGAACGTATCGCCGCCATAGCCGCGGGACAGGCGGCCGTCGGCCTCCTCCCTCAGCTCGATCATGCATTCTCCGATGCAGGCAACCCGTGTCATGCTTTCACCGTGGCGCTTCCCGAATATAGTGAGCTCAAGCTCTTTGTCGATCCAATACCGTCAATACTGCGATTTTGCGACAGGGAAAGTGCCATCCGATCATCCATCGGCGCCCCGTACAAAGACAGCCGGAAAAGATCATGCCCCGCTGGATTCCGCGGACGATCACCGAAACCAGCATGGCCAGCGCCCTGTATCGAATTTCAGGCTGCTTGCCGCCCACCTCCGGCCCGAACGCGCGGCGGGCTCGAGGGACCGCGCGGCGAGCATTCGGCCGGCCATTGACGAGAAATCGACAAGTAACCGTTACTATTGTGCGGAAAGCGAGCGATCGCATCTTTAATTCTTGGCTGAAAGCGTTATTGAGAGTCTGCTGTCTTATGCATTCACCATCTACAAAGGAGTTTCTGATGGCCAAGACTGCAACCAAAGTTTCAAAGAAGGCCCCGGCCAAGAAGGCTGCGGCGCCTAAGGCTGCAGCAAAGGCATCGTCGAAGGCCGCCAAGGCGCCTGCAAAGGCCGCCAGCAAGGCTGCAGCCTCCAAGGCTGCCGCGTCCAAGGCGGCCGCATCCAAGGCCCCGGCGAAGAAAACGTCTGTGAAGAAGGTGGCGAAGGCTTCCTCCACGACGTCCTCGCCGATCCTGACGCTGCGCCACATCGCGGAGAAGCTCTCCGAACTGCACGAGCTCCCGAAGCGTCAGGCCAACGAGATGCTCACCCAGGTCGTCGACATGATCGCCAAGAGCCTGAAGAAGGGCGACAAGATCCGCCTGACCGGCCTCGGCATCCTGCAAGTCCGCAAGCGCGCCGCCCGCATGGGTCGCAATCCTCAAACCGGCGAGCCGGTGAAGATCAAGGCATCGAAGAAGATCGCCTTCCGCGCGGCCAAGGACCTCAAGGAAGCCATCTGATCGTCCAGCCCATGAGGCCGCGCTCGTCCGCTCGCGGGTGAGCCGGCAGCCCTTCAGGGCAAAGAGCAAGGCCGATCAAATCGGCCTTGCTCTTTTTGTATGGAGGCAGCGCCCGTTATCGGCGATGAACAGCCTCCAATTGGATGCGCCTTGATCAACCCTCGACTGGTTTGGTGGCGAACGGGCTCTAGAATAGAATCGTGCAGACCGATCAGCCCCGGCCGTCTCGCCGCTCCAGACTTGTTCGCGTCATCCTTGGACGGCTGGCCCTGTCGCTTCTGCTGGGCCTCGGGATCGTCGCCGGGCTGATCCTAGGCGACGTCGTTGCCATCCCCAACCGGCTCAACCCTTTCACGCCGTTGCGCGTCGCCGACGACGTCAACTGGTTGACGCGGCTCAAGCTCTCCCGTCTTGAGCGGGACAGGGAGCAGTGCCGCGCGGTTCTGGCGGATGCACCGGTCGTGCACCGATCGGTGGCCGATCGCCCCTTGGACAAGGGATGCGGTTTGTCCGACGCCGTCGAGGTGTCGCGATCTTCAATCGGCTTGAACCGCGAGTTCACGGCGACCTGTCCGCTCGCGGTCGCCTGGTCGTTGTTCGAGACGCATGTGTTGCGCCCGGTGGCCCGCGAGCAGTTCGGGCAGGACGTGGTGCGGGTCGTGCATCTCGGGACGTATGCCTGCCGCAACATCAATCATCGCGCCCAGGGCCGTCGGAGCGAACATGCGACGGCCAATGCCATCGACGTGGCAGGGTTCGTGCTGGCGGATGGGCAGCAGGTTACCGTGCAGGCCGATTGGGTCGGCGGCAATTCACGGCGGTCTGCGTTTCTCCGCGCGCTCAGGAATGGAGCCTGCAACGTGTTCGATGTCGTGCTCAGCCCCGACTACAACGAGGTGCACCACGATCATTTCCATTTCGACATGGGCTCTCACCGGGCATGTCGATGAGAGAAGGCTGGCTCGCCTCCTTCAACCGTCCGCGGGAATCAGTTGAAGGCGTAGCTCGGGGAGTCGCCCATCTCGGCGGCCCTGGCGGCGAGCAGCAGCGCTTGGCCGAGTTCGCGCGCATGCTCCGGCGTCATTGCGATCGGCATCTGACGGCGGATGCCGCTCTCATATTCTTCTGGTGTGGTCGCGAGTTCGATCACCATCATTGCGTCGCAGCCATCGAGGGTGCCGACGGAGAAGCTGGTGAGTGCGCCGATCAGATCCATATCCGGTTTCATGGCTGTGCCCCTTGCGTAGCGTAAGAAATCATTACCGAAAGACCGGACCCCTGTCTGCTCTGCGTATAGAGAGTGGATTTTGTTACGTCTACTGAAGGCCCGATCGGCAGGGCCCCGCAGGAGGGCCTGGAGGCGGCCCGGCCAGCACTCTCACGAGGTGCCTGGATCGTCCGCCTGGGACGGGAGCCGCGCCGATTTATCGGCCACGCTTGCGTACCAAAACCCCGGCTGAAGCGTTGACAGACAGCAATCGTGGCAGCCGTCGGCGGATGAGGACCTTGGAGCGGAGGTGGTCATGGTCAATAGGCTCCTGAGTACTCTCGCGTTTTGCCTGCTGGCCAGTGACGTTCTTGCAGCCGGCCCCAGCCTCTCGGAAGCCCAACTCGACGTTGCTCTCGTCATCGCGGTCGACGTATCGTCCTCCATGGAAAGCGAGGAGCAGGGGCTGCAGCGCGAGGGCTTCATCGATGCCTTCCGCTCGTCCCTCGTCCACGAGGCCATCGAGAACGGCGTCAATGGACGCATCGCCGTGACCTATGTCGAGTGGTCCGGCGTGAAGGATCAACGGGTCATCATGCCCTGGACGCTGATCGACAGTCCCGAGAGAGCGGTGTCCTTTTCCAATCAGCTTGCCTATCAACCCCTTCGCCAAGCGGGGATGACGTCCATCTCGGGAGTCATCGACTACAGCCGCAAGCTCTTCGAGCAGCTGGGCGGAGCTCCTGTTCGCCGCGTCGTCGACGTGTCCGGCGACGGCCCCAACAACGACGGCCGCCACGTGACCTACGCACGGGACGAGGCCGTTGCAGACGGCATCATCATCAACGGCTTGCCGATCATGTTCAGGCGGGCTGCCGGTACTCCGGAGATGGAAGATCTCGACCTGTACTTCAGAGAGTGCGTCATCGGTGGCGTCGGCTCGTTCGTGCTGCCCCTGCACGACCCCGAGCAGTTCGCCATGGTCATCCGGACGAAGATCATGCGTGAAATTGCCGGGATCGGTGACGGAAGGCCGCTGATCATCCCGGCTCAGCAAGGCAGCATGAACTGCATCACGGGCGAAAGACGCAAGCAGGAGGACCTGCTGAGCCAGGAGAAGAAGCCTTGACGGGCACACGTGCAAGCAAGCCCGCCAAGGAGGCCGTGGCTCAACGAAGCCGCGACCCTTCTCGAGACCTCCAACGGGTCACTTCATGAGACCTGCCGCCCTCAAGGCCTTCGTAATGACCGCGCCGACGTCCAGGGGCGAGGAAGCCGATTGTCGGTCCTGCTGCGACTCGTGCGCGGCCCTCTTTGGTTCCGGGGCTTCCGGGGCAGCCAGGAACGGTCGGGGAGCCGCTTCCGAGGTCTTCGGGATCTCTCGGAGTTCGGGTCGGATCCCGGCCTTTCTCTCGGAAGGCTCCGTCAATCCCCAGAAGGCCGCGATCCGGTAACTCGAGGAAATACCCACGTCGAGAAGGAACGGACCGGCCGCTCCATAGCTGTTCTCGTCGGTGCCGACGGCCAGGGGCGTTCCATGCGCCATGCCGGTGATGACGTATTCTTCGACGACCTCGTTCCCGGCCGCATCCGTCCAGGCGCGTCGCGGGTATCCATCCACTGTATCGCTGCGGCCGGGGGCGGGCGGCACGCCGTGGACGTTCGTCCACTGCTTGATGATCTCGCCTGCATTCATCGGCTTGACCGTCGCGTCGGCACTGCCGTGCCACACCGAGACTTTGGGCCAAGGCCCCCGGTGGGATGAAGCGCCGCGCACGAGGTCGCCCCACTCGGTTGCCGAGCGCGTCTGACCCTGGAACATGCACTCGAAGGCTTCCGGCACGCTGGTCGCGCAGCGATAGGGAAGTCCCGCGATGATGGCTCCGCCGGCGAAGACATCCGGGTAAGCCGCAAGCATGGTCGAGGTCATTGCGCCGCCAGCCGAGAGACCGGTGACGAAAATGCGGCCGCGATCCACCCCATGCTGTCGAACGGCATGCTCGACCATCTGGCGGATCGACAGGGCTTCGCCGCGGTCGCGCTCGATGTCGCCAGCCTGAAACCAGTTGAAGCAGCGCTTCGGGTTATTGGCGTCCTGTTGTTCGGCGTAGAGCAGAATGAAGCCATAGCGATCCGCGAGTGCCGACCATCCCGACCCGTGATCGTATCCGGCTGCGGTCTGCGTGCATCCGTGCAGGACGACCACGAGAGCCGGGGAGGCGGGGGTATAGTCCGGAACGTAAGTCAACATGCGGAGATTGCCGGGATTGGACCCGAAGCCCGTGGTCTCGGCCAGCCGGCTTGGCGCCGGTGTGGCATCGAACGCGGTAGCGGCGGCGTTCGATGCCTTCATGACGGTTTCCCACTGGCGGCGGTAATGGGCCAGCTGCCGAATCATTTTCCCTAAACGTTGCGTAGTCATGGGCCCTTCCGGGTAAGGAGTTGTCCTGAAACCAACTCTCCATATGGGGCTTATGTTGCGTCGCACAATACCTTTATTGCAATGCAGCATCGCCGATCGCATGTCGGTCCGGCCAAGGCAAAAGCTTGGCCGTTCTTGAGGGAGGTCAATGCTGGGAGGATCGGCTCCGGCTAGAGGGGATCTGTCCTCACCCTGGGATAGGACGCCCTAGCGAGGATCCAGACGATGCAGGCCTGCGCAAGACCCGTCGATCGATTTAACTCTGCTCATGAAGGGGTCCAGCACCCGGTTCATTCCGCAGCCAGGAGTTCATCGGAAGAGCACCTGCGCGACTTGGGAACGAGACTGTCCGATCACCCGGGCAGCGTCGACGATTTCGTGCGGGAATATCGGCTGGCGCCCGCCTCGGCAGCATTCGTGGTAGGCGTCGCCCTCGGACGGCTGATGGCGAGAGCCTGAAACCACGACAGACGGTATCCCATCCGGGGGGTGGAGAAGTCCGACGCGTGTCTCCTTGCCGCGGCTCTCCTGCAACAGGCCGGGACATGGGATGCCCCGGCCTCTTCCAGTCATCAGGGGCGCTTGTCCGACGAGCGTTCCTTGGACTTCGCGCGCTTTCCGTCCTTGGGGCCCCGGCTGTCCTTCTGCTTCTTGTGCGCGGGAGGGCCGCCCTTGTCCTTGGGACCGTTGCCCTTCGGGCGGTCCCACGGCTTGCCGTCGCGTGCCTTCGTGTCGCGGAGTTTGCCTGGGCCGGCATCGGCCGGCTCGATGCGGATATCCTCGTCGTTCGTCTTGCGCACGGCGGACGCGAATTTCGGCGCGTGTGACTTGACGATCTCGAATTTGGTCTCGCGGTCGAAGATCTTGATCGAGCCGATCTCCTTCTTCGTCACATGGCCGAGGCGGCAGATGATCGGCAGCAGCCAGCGGGGATCGGCGTTGTTGCGCCGCCCGACACTCATGCGGAACCATACCATGTCCTCGGAGGAGCGCTCGAAGCCTCCTTCGGACGAATCCCGTCCTTTGTCCTTGAAGCCGCGCAGGCGTTCTTCCTGCCGCTCGCGCTTGTCCTTGCGCTGGCGGGGTTCGCGGTCCGGACCCGTATCGACGATCTCTTCCGGTGCGGGCAGACGCGCGCGATGGAAACGAACCAGAGCGTTCGCGATCTCCTCCGCCGACCGTTGAGCGAGCAGCGCCTGCGCCATGGCGAGATCGTCTTCCGTCACCTCTTCAGCGAAGATCGGATCCTGCATCAGCCGGTCCCGGTCCCGCAGGCGGATCTCGTCGGCCGAGGGCGGACCGGCCCAGGTCACGTCGACGCCCGCCATGTCCACGAGGCGCTCCGCCTTGCGGCGGCGGGTGTAGGGCACGAGCATGACGCAGACGCCCTTGCGGCCTGCACGGCCCGTGCGGCCGCTGCGGTGCAGAAGCGTCTCGTGATCGTTGGGCAGATCGAAATGGATCACGAGGCCGAGATCCGGAAGGTCGATCCCGCGCGCCGCCACGTCGGTGGCGACACAGACCCGGGCCCGCCCGTCGCGCAGGGACTGAAGGGCATTGCTGCGCTCGTTCTGGGTCAGTTCGCCGGAAATGGCAACGGCCGCGAAACCGCGCTCGATCAGGCTGGCGTGCAGATGCCGCACGGCCTCGCGGGTGTGGCAGAACACCATGGCGCCGCGGCTTTCGTAGAAGCGCAGCACGTTGACGACCGCGTGCTCCACCTCATTGGGTGCGATCCGGAGGGCGCGGTACTCGATGTCGCCGTGCGGTTCGTTCTCCACGAGGGTATCGACGCGATGGGCCTCGCGCTGATAGCGCCGGGCCAGGGCGATGATGTTCTTGGGCAACGTGGCGGAGAACAGAAGCGTGCGGCGCTCCTCCGGGGTCGCGTCCAGGATGAACTCCAGGTCCTCCCGGAAGCCGAGATCGAGCATCTCGTCAGCCTCGTCGAGCACGACGACGCGCATCTTCGAGGTGTCGAGGCGTCCACGCTCCAGGTGGTCGCGCAGGCGGCCCGGGGTGCCGACCACAATATGGCAGCCATCGGCGAGCGCGCGCTGCTCCCGGCGCACGTCCATGCCGCCGACGCAGGAGACAACCCGCGCGCCAGCCGGCCCGTAGAGCCAGATGAGCTCCCGGTTGACCTGGAGGGCGAGCTCGCGGGTCGGGGCGATTATCAGAGCCAGCGGCTCCCGCGGGGCCTCGAAACGCTCGCTGTCGCCGAGGAGGGTCGACGCCATGGCGAGGCCGTACGCCACCGTCTTGCCGGAGCCGGTCTGGGCCGACACGAGGAGGTCGCGATCGAGTGCGTCCGGCTGCAGGACGGCAGCCTGGACGGGAGTCGGATCGTTGTAGCCTTTGTCGACGAGGGCGCGCTCAAGGCTGGGATTCGTTTTGGGAAAAGGCATGTGAGTAAGGCTGAACCGTGTCTGGGGAGCCTGCGAGGGCTCCGATAAGGATGATCAGCCGGAGGCAGCGGCGTCGTCAATTTCGTCGATGGACACCAGGAACACGACATCGATATCGAGGTCGTCATCATAGTCTTCGTCGTCTTCGTCGACCTCGTCCTCTTCGTCCAGGGCTTCGTAGAAGGCATCGATCTCGTGTTCCGATGCGGGCCGTGTCGTCAAGGCAGCTGAGCCGTCCCAGAGGGAGCGGCCCTCGCTCTTAAACGACTTTAGGTCATCTTTAAAGCTCTCGCTGAGAAAGAGTTCGCGGGCTTGATCCTCGTCCGCATTCGTCACGGCAACCGCCTTGCCGTCTATCTCCAGGGTGACCATGGCTGTCCCTTCGCCTCGGGGTTCATCAAAGGATCAACGCCTAGGTCCGGGATTCGATCAAACCGACCCCACGCAACCCTTTTGCCCCTCCGGAAGGGTGTTAAAAGCCGTTAAGACCAGTATGGACAGCAGGCAACCAATATGAGACCAGTTAACCTGTGAACGCGACCAGCCCCATACCCCGTTTCCGGCCTCTGGACCGGCTGTCCCTCCCAGGGTCCCGTATCAACGAGGACGGGATCGGCTTGTCTGGCTCTTTGGCCTGGGTCATCGACGGCGCGACCGGCCTGTCCGACGAGCAGGTCACTCCTGGCGGCAGCGATGCCGCCTGGCTCGCCGGTCTCGTCGGCGACAGCCTGACGGGACTTGCCGGAGACGGGAACCCCGATGCGATCCTGCGGCACCTCGAATACGAGATCGATACGGCCTTCCGGGCGATCACGACCCATGTCCCGCCTGTCGACGATCACCATGCCCCGTCGGCCTGTCTCGGTTTGATCGAGGCCCGGACAGGGAGGGACGGGCAGGTCGCCATTCACGGCCGCTTCCTGGGCGACGTGATCGCCCTGATCCCGACCGAGCAGGGGATCGTCCGCTGGAGCGACGAGCGGGCGAAGCCGTTCGAGAGGAAGACGCTGGCCGCCCTCGGAGCCCGCGAGCACGCGCCTGGCTCCATTCCGGAGGCCGTGAGGCGCCAGATTCTCGAAAACCGCGGCAGGCTCAATCGCCCCGACGGCTACTGGGTGGTGAACCCATTGCGGCCCTGGGCCGGACAGGAACTGCGTTTCGACGCGCAGGTGGGATCGGGCGAGCCCATCGTGCTTGCAACCGATGGTTTCATGCGGCTCGTGGACGTGTTCGAGGCCTATTCGGACCGCACCCTTCATTCCGAGTTGGCCGCCGGCCGGGGCGCTGACCTGTTGCAGGAATTGCGCGACAGGGAGCGGAGCGACCTCATGGCAGGCCTTTATCCGCGTGTTAAAACCCATGACGACGCGACGTTTCTCGTCGTCGCAGCCGAGCCGTATGGCTGAAGAAATTCCGTGAGGCATGGCCGAGGTTCATGCCCTGCGGTGGGAGGACAAGGACTTCAACAATGAGGGAACCGACAATGAAGCTGACCCGACGCATTCTGATGGCTGCCGCCGCCGGCAGCATGCTTCTCTCCGGCACCGCCGCCATGGCCCAGACCGAGCTGACCTTCTGGAGCTGGCGCCAGGAGGATAAAGCCTTCTACCAGGACATCATCAAGAAGTTCCAGGCCAAGGAGCCGGGCATCACGGTGAAGTTCGAAACTTACGCGCCCGAGAACTATCAGACGATTCTCTCCACGGCGCTCGCCGCCGGCCGCGGCCCGGACGTGATCCAGGTTCGCGCCTACGGCAATCTCGAGACGATCGCGACCCCCGGCTACCTGCTCGCCCTTGATCAGCAGAACGTGCCGGAGCTGGCGAACTTCCCGGAGCCGGCGCTCGCGGCCGAGACCCTACGCTCGGACGGCAAGGTCTACGCTGTTCCCTTCGCCATGCAGGCCCAGCTCGTCGTCTACAACAAGAAGATCTTCAAGGATAACGGGCTGAACCCGCCGAAGACCTGGGACGAGATGATGGCGCTGGCCCAGGCGCTCAAGGCCAAGAACATCAACCCGTTCTCCAACGGCACGGCCACGGCCTGGCAAAATGAGACGATCGTGGGCGGTCTGCTCTCCTCCATGCTGGGCAAGGAGTTCGAGGCGGACATCGTGTCCGGCAAGGCGAACTTCACCGATCCGCGTTTCGTCAATGCGCTGGCCAAGCTGAAGGACATCAGCCAGTACTTCGCGCCGAACTTCATCGGCGTGGACTATCCGTCGGCGCAGCAGCTCTTCGTGGCCGGCCGCGCGGCCATGTTCGCCGGCGGCTCCTACGAGGTGGCGAACTTCAAGAATCAGAACCCCACGCTGGATCTCGGCGTGTTTCCCGCTCCGGTCCTGAAGGCGGGCGACCAGGCGCTGATCGCCACCTACTACGATGGCGGCTATGCGGTGAACGCCAAGACCGAGAAGAAGGACGCGGCACTCAAGTTCGTGCGCTTCCTGGCGACCCCGGAATACGGCACCGCCTTCACCAACGCGCTCAAGAACCTCTCGCCGATCAAGGGCATCAAGATCGAGGACCCGATCACGCAGGACGTGGCGAAGCTCGCCGAGAACTCCATGTCGTACCTGATGCTCGTGCGGTTCCGCTATCAGGAGCCGAGCGGTTCGGTGCTGCTGCAGTCCAACGTTCAGAAGATGCTCGCCGGGCAGCAGACCCCTGAGCAGGCCGCTGCCGAGATCAACAAGGGCATCGCGACCTACTACAAGCCATTCCAGAAGTAAGACTTCGACGAAGGGGCGACGGGCTTCATCGCCTGTCGCCCATCCTGAGAGCTTTTGATTTCATGCACGTCTCGCGCCAGCAGCCCCGCACGCTGAAGCACCGATTATGGGTGGCGTTCCTCGTCGTCCCGCCCATCGTGTTCATGTCGCTGTTCGTGGTCTACCCGATCCTGTCGGCCTTCGCCTATGCCTTCTACGACTGGCAGGGCCTGGCGCGCGGCGAGTTCGTCGGCCTGAAGAATTTCAGGGAGGTGCTGTTCGGCGCCACCATGGCGCCCGTTGTCTGGAACGCCTTCCTGCACAACGTCTATGCGCTGATCGCCCTGATGATCATTCAGAACGGCGGCGGCTTCCTCCTGGCTTGGCTCCTCTACAAGGAGCCCTTCGGCTTTCGCTTCCACCGCATTGCGATCTTCGTCCCGGTGGTGCTCTCGACGATCATCGTCGGCTTCCTGTGGAAGCTCTTCCTGAATCCCAATTTCGGCATCATCAATCAGGCTCTTTACTCACTGGGTCTCGATTCATGGGCCAGGCCCTGGCTCGGCGATTCCTCCACGGCACTCGGGGCGCTGATCCTCGCCAATGCCTGGCACTTCGTCGGCTTCCCGGCGCTCGTCTATCTCGCCGGCATGCAGCGGATTCCCCCGGAGGTCATCGAGGCGGCCCGGCTCGACGGCACCAACGAGTGGCAGCTTCTGAAGACCATCGTGTGGCCGCTGGTGGCGCCGAGCACCACCATCCTGTTCACGCTGCTCTTCATCGGCGCGTTCAACTGGTTCGAGATCCCTTACGTGATGGCCGGGCTCGACGGATCGCCCTTCGGTTCGACCGACGTGCTCGGCCTGGTCTTCTATCGAACGGCCTTCGGCAACCAGAGCGCCAGCATCCAGAATTTCGGCATGGGGTCGGCGCTCGCCACGCTCCTGTTCCTCTTCATCGTCGTCTTCGCGTCCATGCTGACCCTGTGGCTGCGCCGTCGGGAGATCCAGTTTTGACCGCCGTCACGTCCGATACGCCGGCAACCCGCCAGGCGGTTCCCTTCGTCCTGCTCGCTCAGGTCATCCTGATCGCGAACTCGTTCATCATGCTCTATCCCGTCGTCGTGATGGTGCTCTCCGCCTTCAAGACCACGGGCGAGATCTTCGAGCATCCCTTCGCCCTGCCGGACTTCACGCAGGTCGGGAACTTCGCCAAGGTGCTCGGCGAAACCGCGATGCCGGTCTATTTCGTCAACTCGGTCCTCGTGACCGGCACCTCGATCCTCCTGATCCTGGTGCTCGGCACCATGGCGGGCTATGCGGTGGCGCGCTACGAGTCGCGCACCAACACCTTCATCCTGCTGTTCTTCCTGGCCGGGCTGATGCTGCCCTTGAAGCTTGCCGTCATCCCGCTCTTCATCCTGCTGCGGGATCTCGGGCTTCTCGACAGCCGTTGGAGCCTGATCGTCACCTACACGGCCATCGGCCTGCCGTCGACCGTGTTCATCATGGCGGGATTCCTGCGCACCCTGCCGGCGGAGCTTGAGGATGCGGCGCGCATCGACGGCGCCTCGGAGCCGCGCATCATGTGGTCGGTCATGCTGCCGCTGGCGCGTCCGCCCATGGCGATCGCCGCCATCCAGAATGCGGTGCCGATCTGGAACGACTTCTTCTTCCCGCTCGTCTTCATCCAGACGGATGCGCGCAAGACCCTGCCGCAGGGACTGACCACCTTCATGGGCGAATACACCACCGACTGGGGCATGCTGTTCGCCGGTCTCACGATCGCGGCGGCGCCCATTACGCTTCTCTACATCGCCCTGTCGCGCCAGTTCATCCAGGGCATGACGGCCGGCGCCGTGAAGTAGGAGCAGGACATGCTGATCCCGCAAGGCGCCCTCGTCGTCTCCTGCCAGGCCCGTGCCGACAACCCGCTGCACGGGCCGGTCTACATGTCCGCCATGGCGCAGGCGGCGGAGGCGGGCGGCGCCAGGGGCATCCGCGCCAACGGCGTGGGCGATATCGCGGCGATCCGCGCGGTGACCAAGCTTCCGATCATCGGGATCGCCAAGGTGTGGGACGACCGCTTCCCGGTCTACATCACGCCGGGCATCGAGCAGGCGGCGCAGATCGCGAAGGCCGGGGCCGACATCATCGGCCTCGACGCCACACCGCGTCCGCGCGACGGCGAGCCGGTGGCGCGCCTGATCGGTCGCATTCGTGCGGAACTGGACCGGGAGGTCTTCGCCGATATCGCCACGCCGGACGAAGGGCGGGCGGCCCATGCCGCCGGCGCCACCTATGTCGCGACGACGCTTTCCGGCTACACGGAGGAGACGGCTTCCCGCAGGTCAGATGGGCCGGATCTGGAGCTTCTGTCGGCTCTCGTGGCCGAGCTCCCGGTTCCTGTCGTGGCCGAAGGTCGCTTCGATACGCCGGATCTCGTTGCGGAAGCTTTCAGGCGAGGGGCTCATGCGGTGGTGGTCGGCACCGCGATCACCAACCCGCGCGAGATCACGCGGAGATTTGTCCGGGCCATCGGGTCCTAGGGACCGCCACGGTCGGAAAAGATAGCTTGTAACGCAAACGTGAGAGCCCCTCTGGCATTCCCGGGTGTACCCATTCACAATGGGTTCCCAACGAGGTGATGCCGTGCTGATCCGCCGCCCTGCCGATATCCTTCCCTCCGAGATCACCCCTCGTGAGGTCTATCTCAACCGCCGCCAATGGATGGCCGGCGCCGCCGGTCTGGCCTTGTCGGCGGCCCTGCCGCTGGGCCTGGAGGCCGCGCCCCTGTCGGCCGCCAAGAGCCCGTTCTCCACGGACGAGAAGAAGACCAGCCGCGAGGATGTCACGAGCTACAACAACTACTACGAGTTCGGCACCGGCAAGGAGGATCCCGCGGCGAATGCCGGGAGCCTCAAAACCTCGCCCTGGACCGTCAAGGTCGACGGCATGGTGGGCAAGAAGGCCGAGTTTGCCGTCGAGGATCTCATCAAGTCGTCCGCCCTCGAGGAGCGCGTCTACCGCATGCGCTGCGTCGAAGGCTGGTCCATGGTCATCCCCTGGGTCGGGTTCCCACTGGCGGACCTGATCAAGCGGGTGGAGCCCTTGGGCAGCGCGAAATACGTCGCCTTCGAGACTGCCTATCGGCCGGAGGAGATGTCCGGGGTCCAGTCGATGTTCCCGGTGCTCGACTGGCCCTATGTGGAGGGACTGCGCCTCGATGAGGCCATGAACCCCCTGGCCATCCTGGCCGTGGGACTCTACGGCGAGACCCTGCCGAACCAGAACGGCGCACCGATCCGGCTCGTCGTTCCATGGAAGTACGGGTTCAAGGGCATCAAGTCGATCACCCGGATCAGCTTCGTCGAGAAGCAGCCGGAGACGTCCTGGAACCGGCAGGCTCCAAGCGAATACGGCTTCTATGCCAACGTGAACCCGAGCGTCGACCACCCGCGCTGGAGCCAGGCGACCGAGCGGCGCATCGGCGAGGGCGGCCTCTTCGTGAAACGCCGTCCGACGCTCATGTTCAACGGCTATGCCGACCAGGTGGCAAGCCTCTATACCGGCATGGACCTGCGGAAATTCTACTGATGGCAGGACGAGCCTCCGTTCAGGGCGAGAAGAAAGCCTTCGCTCTGCCCCAGGTGCCGAAGATCGCCGTGTATCTCGTCGGCTTCATTCCGGCCGTGTGGCTGTTCTATGCCGGCGTCACGGACCAACTCGGGGCCGATCCGATGCGGTACCTGGAGCAGGGCCTCGGCCTCTGGGCACTGCGCTTCCTGATCGCCACCCTGGCGATCACGCCCCTGCGCCAGCTGTTCAATGTCAACCTGCTGCGCTATCGCCGGGCGGTCGGGCTGCTCGCCTTCTATTATGCCGCTCTGCACCTTCTCACCTACCTGGTGCTCGATCAGGGGCTCGATCTCCCGGCCATCGTGGCCGACATCGTGAAGCGGCCCTACATCACCATCGGCATGGCGACTTTCGTGATCCTCGTGCCTCTGGCCGTCACCTCCAACAATGCCGCAATCCGGCGCATGGGCGGGCAGGCCTGGGCGAAGCTGCATCGCCTCGTCTACGCGGCGGCCATCGGGGCGGCGCTTCATTTCCTTCTCGTGGTCAAGTCCTGGCCGCCCGAGCCGATCATCTATGCGGCCATCGTTGCCGTGCTGCTCGGCTACCGGCTGATCCGGTCCAGCGTGAAGAAGCCATCCGCGCGGCGCCGACCGGCTTGATGGCCGGTCGAGGATCGGTAGGATGCCTGCATCAGGCAGGACACCGCCAGCCGGGAGAGACGAGATGCGTTCGGCACCACATTCGATCGGGAGGCTTGCGAAGGCGGGCCTCTTCGGTCTTCTCGCCATGTGCGTGCTGGCTGGCGGAGCCATGGCGCAGACCCGGGATGTGGTGGTTTTCGCAGCGGCCAGCCTGAAGAACGCCCTCGATGACGCCAGCGCCTCGTGGACACGGGAGACTGGCAAGCGGATCACGGTCTCCTATGCCGCCAGCAACGTCCTGGCCAAGCAGATCGAGGCCGGCGCCCCTGCGGATCTCTTTGCCTCGGCCGACCTCGACTGGATGGAATACGCAGCCTCCCGGGGGCTGATCAAGCCCGAGAGCCGGGTCAACCTGCTCGGTAACACCCTAGTCCTCGTTGCGCCCAAGGGCTCGCCGACACAAGTCCCACTGCGGCCCGGGATCGATCTCGCGTCCATCCTCGGAGGCGACCGCCTGGCCATGGGGCATGTGGATGCGGTACCGGCCGGCAAATACGGCAAGGCGGCGCTTGAGTATCTCGGGGCCTGGTCGGGCGTGAAGGACAAGGTCGCGCAAGCCGACAACGTGCGGGCCGCTCTTCTTCTCGTATCCCGCGGCGAGGCGCCGCTCGGGATTGTCTACAAGACCGATGCCGTTGCCGATCCTAACGTGAGCATCGTCGCCACATTCCCGCAGGAGAGCCATCCGTCCATCGTCTACCCGGTGGCGCTCACGAAGGAATCAACAAATCCCGACGCCGCGGCGTTCCTGGCTTTCCTGCGCACGGACAAGGCGAAGCCTTTCTTCGACAGGCAGGGCTTCACGTTCGTCGGCAAGGCGGCCTCCGGTTCGTGACCGACTGGCTTTCTCCGGAAGAATGGACCGCCGTCCGTCTCAGCCTGAAGGTTGCCTTCGTGGCGATGACCGCGAGCCTCGTCCCGGGGATCGCAATCGCGTTGCTTCTCGAACGCGGGCGTTTCTGGGGGCGGCAGGCCCTGGATGTGATCGTTCACCTGCCGCTCGTGTTGCCGCCGGTCGTCGTCGGCTGGTTCCTGCTCGTCGGCTTCGGGCGGCGCGGTCCCATCGGGGCGTTTCTCGCCGAGCAGTTCGGCATCGTCCTGTCCTTCCGCTGGACGGGGGCGGCGCTCGCCTGTGCGGTCATGGGCTTCCCGCTGCTGGTGCGGGCGATCCGTCTGTCCATCGCGTCGGTCGACCGCAAGCTGGAAGACGCGGCAGGCACCTTGGGGGCGCACCCCGCATGGGTGTTCGCGGTCGTGACGCTGCCGCTGATCCTGCCGGGGATCATTGCCGGCATGGTGCTGTCCTTCGCGAAGGCGATGGGCGAGTTCGGCGCGACGATCACCTTCGTGTCCAACATTCCGGGCGAGACGCAGACCATCCCGACGGCCATCTTTGCCTACACGCAGGTGCCGGGAGGCGAGAGCGGCGCGATGCGGCTGACCCTCGTGTCCATCGCCATTTCGATGGCGGCGCTCTGGTGCTCCGAATGGCTGGCGCGACGGGTCGGGCGGCGGGCTCACGCGTCATGATCCTCGACGTCGACATCCGGCATGAGCAGGGTGAATTCGTCCTGGACGCACGCTTCCGATCGGACGGGAAGCTCACCGCGCTGTTCGGGCCGTCCGGATCCGGCAAGACGACGATCGTGAATGCGATCGGCGGTCTCGTTCGGCCGGATCAGGGGCGGGTCACCGTGCAGGGACAGGTGCTCGTCGACACGGCGAAGAACATCTTCGTGCCCAAGCATCAGCGCCGGATCGGATATGTCTTCCAGGAGGGGCGCCTCTTCCCACATCTCACCGTGCGGCAGAACCTTCTCTTCGGGCGCTGGTTCACACCGAGACAGCAGCGCAGGACGAGCTTCGACGGAGTCGTCGACCTCTTGGGCATCGGTCATCTGCTCGGAAGGCGGCCGTCCACGTTGTCAGGCGGCGAGAAGCAGCGCACCGCCATCGGACGGGCGCTTCTGGCGGATCCGCGCCTGCTGCTCATGGATGAACCGCTGGCCTCCCTCGATGAGGCGCGCAAGGCCGAAATCTACCCGTACATCGAGCGCCTGCGCGACGAGGCCGGCGTTCCGATCGTTCTCGTCAGTCATTCCGTGGCCGAGATTGCGAGGCTCGCCACCTCCGTGGTCGTCCTCGCCGAGGGGCGAGTGACGGCATCAGGCCCTGCCTCGGAGATCCTCCGGCATTCCCATCTCTTCGTGCCCATGGGACTTGCCGAAGCGGGCGCGCTGATCGACGCTCGGGTGCTGCGGCACGATGATCCGTTTGCTCTGACGGTCCTGCAGGCCAGGGCCGGAACCTTGACGGTGCCGCGCCTGAACCATCCTGTCGGAACGGCCCTGCGCGTGCGTCTGCGTGCCCGTGACATCATGCTCTCTCTGCACAAGCCGGCGGGGATGAGCGCCCTGAATGTCCTGCCCGGACGGATTTCCTCGATCGAGGATTCCGAGGAGGCGAGCGTGGATGTACAGCTCGATTGCGGCGGCGACGGCCTCGTGGCGCGCGTGACCCGCAAATCGGTCGCGGAGCTTGGCCTGAGGCCAGGCATGCTCGTCCATGCCATCATCAAGAGCATCGCCTTCGATCCGGAGGTCCTTGGCGCGGTCAACCCGTCCCGTCCGTGAGATTTTCACCCATCGAGGTTGCACCGGCGTCTGAGCCGTGTAGCCTCTCCGGCCACCATTTCTGCTTCGAGAGCCCGAGATCATGAACGAACAATTCCGGAATCCGACCGATGCCGCATCCCATGCCAAGCTTCTCGATCGCCTGGGGGAAGTCGCCGTCCGGGTCGGATTGGGGCTGAAGCCGGGCCAGGAACTGGTCGTGACCGCTCCTCTCGATGCCGTCGCTCTGGTGCGGCGCATCACGGAGCACGCCTACAAGGCCGGTGCCTCCCTGGTGACCACGATCTTCTCCGACGAGGAGAGCGCGCTCCTGCGCTTCCGGAATGGCCGGGACGAGAGCTTCGACACGGCTCCGGCCTGGCTCTATGAGGGCATGGCGGCCGCCTACAGGAACGGCGCCGCCCGTCTGGCCATCGTCGGTGAGGATCCGTCCTTGCTCGCCAAGGAGGATCCGGAAAAGGTCTCGCGCGCCAACCGGGCCCGCTCCAAGGCCTATATGCCCGCCCTCAACATGATCGCCGGGTTCGACATCAACTGGACCATCGTGTCGGCCGCGACACCGGCCTGGGCCAGGACGGTGTTCCCGGACGACCCGGAAGAGGTGGCCGTGGCCAAGCTCTGGCAGGCGATCTTCTCGGCCTCCCGCGTCGACACGCCGGATCCCATCGCCGCGTGGGAAACCCACAACGCAGCCCTCCAGGCGCGCACCCGGACACTGAACGAGAAGAATTATGCGGCGCTTCACTTCCGCGGCCCCGGCACGGATCTCCGCGTGGGCCTCGCGGACGGGCATGAGTGGAACGGCGGATCGACCAGGGCGAAGAACGGCGTCGTGTGCAACGCCAACATTCCGACCGAAGAAGTCTTCACCACACCGCACAAGGACCGGGTCGAGGGCGTCGTGAGCAGCACCAAGCCGCTGTCCTACAACGGCACCCTCATTCAGGACATCCAGGTCCGGTTCGAGGCCGGTCGCATCGTCGAGAGCAAGGCGCGCACCGGCGAGGCCGTGCTGAACAAGGTCCTCGACACGGACGAGGGTGCGCGCCGCCTCGGGGAGGTGGCGCTGGTGCCTTACTCGTCGCCGATTTCTCAGAGCGGCCTTCTCTTCTTCAACACCCTGTTCGACGAGAATGCCTCCAGCCACATCGCTCTTGGTCAGGCCTATAGCAAATGCATCCGCAACGGCGGAACGATGAGCGAGGAGGAGCTTGCCTCTCACGGCTCCAACAAAAGTCTGATCCACATCGACTGGATGATCGGCTCCGACCAGGTCGACGTGGACGGCGTTACGCAGGACGGGCGGGCCGAGCCTCTCATGCGCGGCGGCGAATGGGTAACGTCGTAACAAGAGTGCTGGCGTTTTCGCGTGGGTCGGATCTATGATCCCGACGATGGCCTGATCTGCCGCAAACAGTGCTTGACGGAGTGGTTCGGTAGCTGTGATGGATGACAGGTATCATAGAGGTACTGGCCCGGCTTTCCGCTGGGTCAGGACCGGCTCACGAGCGTGGATGGATGTCGGGCACTGCTAATCGTAGGTCTCAGGACCAAGCTCTCCTGTCGGTTCGCTCCCTGTCGGTGGAGTTCGGTACGGGGAGCGGAGCCTTCAAAGCTGTCAGGGACGTCAGCTTCGATGTGCAGCCCGGCAGGACCCTGGCGGTCGTCGGCGAGTCGGGATCGGGAAAATCCGTCACCTCCCTGGCGATCATGCGCCTGACCGACTACACGGGCGGGCGCATCACCGGAGGGCAGGTGCTGTTCCGCCCCGACGGGGGCGAGGCGATCGATCTCGTCAAAGCCTCCGACGGCAGGCTCCGTGAGATCCGCGGCAACGACATCGCGATGATCTTCCAGGAGCCGATGACGTCCCTCAACCCCGTCTTCACCATCGGCAATCAGATCTCCGAGACTCTCGTCCTGCATCAGGGCCTGAACGGGCGTGACGCCCGGCTGCGGGCCAAGGAGCTGCTGCAGAAGGTGCGCCTGCCGGACGCGGACAAGCTGCTCGACCGCTATCCGCATCAGCTCTCGGGCGGCATGCGCCAGCGCGTCATGATCGCCATGGCGCTCGCCTGCAATCCGAAACTCCTGATTGCCGACGAGCCGACGACCGCCCTCGACGTGACGATCCAGGCTCAGATCCTCAATATCATCCGCGACCTGCAGCAGGAGATGGGCACCGCCGTCATCTTCATCACCCACGACATGGGCGTGGTGGCCGAGATGGCCGACGACGTGGTGGTCATGTGGAAGGGCGAGAAGGTGGAGCAGGCGCCGGTGCGCGACGTCTTCGCCGCACCCCAGCATCCCTATACCAGGGCTCTGCTCTCCGCCGTGCCGCGCCTCGGGAGCCTGACCGGGCAGCCCCTGTCCAAACGCACCCCCGTGATGGTGATGGACGGCGGCGTCGCCAAGGCCGTCGGCGAAACGCACGAGCAGAACACGGCCGATTACACGAAGCCGATCCTGCAGGTGGACAAGCTCACCACGCGCTTCGACGTGGGCAAGACCTTCTTTGGACGCGTGACCCACCGCGTCCATGCGGTGGAAGAGGTTAGCTTCGACATCTATCCCGGAGAGACCCTGGCCCTGGTGGGCGAATCCGGCAGCGGCAAGTCCACCATCGGGCGCACCCTGCAGCAGCTCGTCGAGCCGACCGGCGGGACCGTGCGCTTCGACGGGCGCGACATGGCGGCCATGAGCCAGGGCGAGCGGCGGCGCCTGCGCCAGGAGATCCAGTATATCTTCCAGGATCCCTTCGCCTCCCTCGACCCGCGCCATACCGTCGGCTACAGCATCGCCGAGCCGATCATCGTCCATGGCCTGATCAACGACAGGAAAGAGCGTGAGCGGCGCGTGCACGAGCTGCTGGAGCAGGTCGGTCTGCAGCCGCAGCATGCCAAGCGCTACCCGCATGAATTCTCCGGCGGCCAGCGTCAGCGCGTCTGCATCGCGCGCGCCCTCGCGAGCAATCCGAAGCTCGTGATCGCCGACGAATCCGTGTCCGCCCTCGACGTGTCGATCCAGGCGCAGATCGTCAATCTGCTCATGGAGCTGCAGGAGAGAAAGCGGCTGTCCTACCTTTTCATCACCCACGACATGGCCGTTGTGGAGAAGATCAGCCACCGCGTCGCGGTGATGTATCTCGGGCAGATCGTCGAGCTTGGATCGCGCCAGGCGATCTTCGAGAACCCGCAGCATTCCTATACCCGAAAGCTGCTCTCGGCAGTGCCCATCGCCGATCCGCAGCGCGAGCGCGCCGAGACCCGGATCGAGGGAGAAATCCCCAGCCCTGTTCGTGCCGTCGGGCAGGAGCCCGCCATTCACCGCATGCGCGAAGTCGAACCCGGACATTGGGTCGCGATCGAATCCGATCCGCTCCGCGGGGCCGCGTGAGAGACGATTTTCCAGAGGGAGACATCACAATGAAATTCTCATCCACCATGAAAGCGCTCGGTCTGACGGCCGCAGTCGCCCTGGCGCCGCTGATGGCATCCGGGGCTCAGGCGGCCGGAACGCTGACCACGGCCGTCGCCATCGATCCAGGCAGCTGGGATCCGATCGACACCTTCCTGGTCAATTGGTCATCGGCCGCCAACAACATGTTCGACGGCCTCACGGCTCGCGGCGCGGACATGAAGTTGAAGCCCGGCCTCGCGACGTCGTGGGAGTTTCTCGACAACAACAGCCGCATCCGCTTCAAGCTGCGGCAGAACGTCAAGTTCCACAACGGAGAGCCGTTCAACGCGGCGGCCGTGAAGTTCACCTTCGACCGTCTCCTCGGCGAGGAGGGCAAGAAGGGACCGCAGCAGTCGAACTATAACACCATCGATCATGTGGAAGTCGTCGACGACTCGACGGTCGACTTCGTCATGAAGCAGCCGGACCCCGTTCTGCTGACGAAGCTCGCCGGCTATGGCGGCATGATCGTGCCGCCCAAATACATCCAGGAAAAGGGTGACGCTCACTTCAACCTGAACCCGGTCGGCACAGGGCCGTTCAAGTTCGTGGAATACAGCCCCAAGGTCAGCCTCACGCTTGAAGCCTTCCCAGAGCATTGGGGCGGCGCGCCGAAACTCGACAAGGTCGTCACCCGCTTCATCTCGGAGGCGAACACGCAGGTGGCCGAGCTTCAGGCAGGCCGCATCGACGTGGCAACCCTGATCCCGTTCGGCCTCGCGCCGACGGTGGAAAAAAGCCCTAACCTGAGCCTCATCAGCATCACCGGCCCGACGGTCGTGGCCCTGCGCCTCAACACCCGGGACGGCATTACGAAGGACGTGAATGTCCGCAAGGCGCTGATCATGGGAATCGACCGGGATGCGATCATCAAGGCGGTGCTCCTTGGTCATGGCAAGCCGATCGCAAGCTTCCAGTCGGATCTGTCCTTCGGCTACGACCCGAGCCTGAAGCCTTTGCCTTTCGATCTCGCCAAGGCGAAGCAGATGCTGCAGCAGGCCAAGGTCCCGGCCGGCGCCCCGGTGCGGATCGACTTCCGCGGCAACGACGCCACCTTCCGCGAGGTGGCTCAGGCCGCTGCGGGATTCCTCCAGGCGCTCGGCCTCAAGCCCTCGCTGCAGCCGCACGAGCCGCCGGTGCTGCTCAACGACATCATTCCGAACGGCAAGACGGGCGAAGCCTGGCACAATGCCTGGGGCGGGTGGACCTTCGACTACGACAACACCGCCTACCTGATGTATCACTCGGGCGAGAAGTGGAACCCCTACGACAACGATCCCAAGCTGAACGCTCTGCTCGAGAAGCAGCGCACGATGTACGACGTCAAGGAGCGTGAGAAGGTTCTGCAGGAGATCGCCCGCTACGTGGCCGATCAGGCGCTGGAGATCCCGCTCTACAACCAGAACACGATTTTTGGCGTGAACAAGCGGGTCAAGAATTTCGATGCGCCCGCAGACAGCCGCTTCCGGTTCATGGAAACGACCGTCGAGTGACGAATACCTTCGGACATTGCTCCTCGCGGCGATGTCCGGAACCAAGACATTGATGAGGGCCCCGCGCGAGCGGGGCCGTTTTTCCAAGATCAAGAAGGACCCCAGGATGGCAGGCTTCATCCTCAAACGATTGTTGCAGGCCGTTTTCGTGGTCCTCGCGGTGACCTTGATCGTCTCCTTCGCGATCCGCCTGTCGGGCGATCCGGCGATCATGCTGATGGGCGGCGGCAACGTCACCGAGCAGGATCTGCAGAACATCCGGCAGGCGCTCGGGCTGGAGCGACCCTTCTACGTGCAGTATGTCGCGTTTCTCGAAGGAATGGTGAGAGGGGATTTCGGCAAGAGCTTCATGGGCGGCACGCCCGTCTCCATGCTCATTGCCAACGCCCTGCCGGCCACGCTCCTGCTGGCATTCGCCTCACTTCTCGCGTCGATCATCCTGTCGGTGCCTCTCGGCGTGTACGCGGCCGTGAACCGGGGACGCTGGCCGGATCAGATGATTCGCATCCTGTCGCTCGTGGGCCTGTCCTTCCCGAACTTCTGGCTCGCCATCATGATGGTGCTGCTGTTCTCCATCGTGCTCGGACTCCTGCCGCCGAGCGGAATGGAAGGCCCTGAGAGCTTCGTGATGCCGGCGCTCACCATGGCGATCATTCTCACGGCCACCAACGTGCGCCTCGTGCGGACCTCCATGCTGGAGACGCTCTCGCAGCAATACATCATGGTGGCGCGCTCGAAAGGCCTGCGCGACCGCGTCGTCCTGTACAAGCACGCCCTGCGCAACTCGGCCATTCCGCTCGTCACCTATATCGGCCTGCAGTTCGGCGGCCTCATCGGCGGCATCGTGATCATCGAGCGCGTGTTCAACTGGCCCGGCATGGGCACTCTCGCGTTCGACGCGATCTCGAACCGCGACTACCCGGTGCTCCAGGGGACCATCACGGTCCTGGCGCTCTTCATCGTTCTCATCAACCTCCTGGTCGACATTGCCTATGGGCTGATCGACCCGCGTATTCGGACGGAGTAGGGCCCATGGCTGCCGCTCAGGCCGTGTCGTCGGCGCGCCGACACTTCAGGTCGCTCGAACTCGTTCTCGGTCTATTGCTGACCGCGAGCATGGGATTGGCCGTGCTGTTCTCCGGCTTCCTCTTCCCCGATGGCGGCGAGAGCATGGACCTCATGGCCCGCCTCACGCCGCCGTTCCAGGATCTCGCCCATCCCCTCGGCACCGATCCCCTGGGCCGCGACGTGCTGGCGCGCGTCATCGTCGGCGGCACGATATCGCTCACGGTCGGCGTTCTTTCCGTGATGGGCGCGGTCGTCGTCGGGACGGTCGTAGGCCTCGTCGCCGGATATTATCGCGGGATAGCCGAGATCCTGCTGATGCGCTTTGCCGATATCCAGCTGGCGCTCCCGTTCATCCTGCTGGCCATCATGTTCCTCGCCATTCTCGGAACCGGCGTCGACAAGATCATCTTCTTCATGATCGTCGCCCAATGGGTCCAGTATGCGCGCCTCGTGCGGGGATCCGTGCTGGCGCTGCGGGATCGGGAGTTCATCCTCTCGGCCCGGGCCATCGGCGTCGGCAACGGACGCATCATCTTCACCCACATCCTGCCCAATGTGCTCGGTCCCATCGTCATCCTGATGACGCTCAACGTGGCCAACAACATCCTTCTCGAAAGCAGCCTCACGTTCCTGGGACTCGGCGTCGACCCGCTCATCCCGAGCTGGGGCGGCATGCTGGCCGATGGACGCACCTATCTGCAGACGGCCTGGTGGGTCAGCGTGTTTCCCGGGCTTGCCATCATGTTCACCGTGCTCGGCCTGAACCTTCTGGGCGACTGGCTGCGCGACCTTCTTGATCCGACAGGACAGACATCACGATGACCACTTTGCTCGACGAGCACATCCCGCGCGCCCTCGATACCCTTCTGCGTGACTGGTCCGCAGGCGATCATCGCGGCGTGACGCTCGAAGCCTGGCTGTTCGAAGACGAGGCGGCGCGCCGTGCCGCAGAGGCGGAACTGGCGGGAGCCGGGATTCGCGCCTGGCTGCGAAGCGCCTATAAGCCGCTCGTCCATGCTTTTCTGGAGGAGCTCGATACCGCCAACCTGAAGCGCGTGGCCATCCGCTATCCCGTGCATGAGGAGGCGGACCGCCTGCGCTTCCTCTCCGAAACATATCCTCTGGCGGCCCTGCTCGACGGGGTCGAGACTCTCTTCGAACCCGGTCCTGCGGATCTGACCTACCGGGTGACGCTCGAATACCAGGATGAGCGCGTGGCGGAGCATGAGGTTTTCGCGCCGAACCGCCTGCGCACCAACCATCTCGATCAGGTGGATCTCACGCCGACCGGCTGGCTGAGGGTGACCGGGCGTCCCGGCGACGAACCGGACCTGAACGAGGCGCTCGAGACCGAATTCGAACAGGTCTATCAGAAGGTCATGGCGAGCGTTGCGGCCCATGGATGGCCTGACACGGAGCCCTATGCGGAAACCCTGGCGATCGACGTGACGATCCCCGGAATCGAGCGTCCTCTCGATTACGGCGACGAGGTGATGAGCACGCGCGAAGCCCTGCATGAGGACTTCTATTTCTCGCTGCTCGAATTCTTCAAGCGCAGGTCCGGCCGGCCTCCCGAGGACCGGAGCGTGCAGCCGGGCCAGATCGTGCCGGACATTCGCGCCGGTCGCGGCGATGCGCATGTTCGGGTGACCCTGCGCGCCTTCGGTGAACCGCAGAATCCGGCGAGGTCCGAGCAGGACATTGAGACGGCGGAGGCTGCGCCCGGTCTCGCCCAGATCTACCACGAACTCGCTGCGCTTCCCGGAGAGACCTTCGGAGGCATCTCCCGCGAGGGGCGGCCGGTGCGGGGGATCTATCGCGCGGGCTCGCGTCCCGCGGTTCTCGTCACCAGCGGGCAGCATGCCAACGAAACCTCCGCCCCGGTCGGGACGCTGCGCGCCGTGCGCCGGCTCCTGGCCAACCCCGACGCCAACATCGCCTATATCCCGGTCGAGAACCCGGACGGCTATGCGCTGCATGGACGCCTGTGCGAAGCCAATCCGCGCCATATGCACCATGCGGCGCGCTACACTTCGCGCGGCAACGACCTGGAATACGGCGAAGGCGAGCCGGTTTACGAGATCGGTGCTCGCCACCAGGCGCTGGCATTGTCGGGCGCCCAACTGCACCTCAACTTCCACGGCTATCCGGCCCATGAATGGACCAGGCCGCTCACCGGCTATCTGCCGCGTGGGTTCGAACTCTGGACGATCCCGAAGGGCTTCTTCCTCATCATGCGACATCACCCATCCTGGAGTGGGACGGCGAGGACGCTGATCGAAGCCGTGACGACGGGTCTGTCGGCCGTGCCGGGCCTCGCCGAGTTCAACCGCCGTCAGATCGAGATTTGCTCGATCCATTCGGGGGGAACTCCTTACGAGATCATCAACGACGTGCCGTGCCTGATCACGGCGGACGAGCGCCATCCCTCGCCCTTGACCCTCATCACGGAATTCCCCGACGAGACGATCTACGGCGAAGCCTATCGCTTCGCTCATACGGTGCAGATGGCAACCGTCATCGCCGCGGAGGAAGCCTACGCGTCGATCATGGCGAGAGTGGCCTAGCGCTCAGACCGACGGCGACACATCTCGGCCGCTCGGTACAGAATTGTGGCTCCGGACGAAACGCCGGAGCCCGTTCGTTCCGGGAACAAGCCGAGTCCCGCCATCGTTCTTCGGCGGAGCCGGCACGCAATGTGCCGGCCTTGCGGAGTGACGATCATGGCCCGGCTGTCCTGGAAGCAGAACGAGAACGATGCCTCCATCAACGAGGCGGTCGAACTTGTGCGGGAGCACGGGGAAACCCTGCCGTCGATCTCGGACGAAGATGCCTTCGGCGCCATGTTCGACCGGTTCGCCGACGCCAAGGTCGTGCTCCTGGGCGAAGCCACCCATGGCACCTCGGAGTTCTATCGGGCACGGGCTGCCATCACCAAACGCCTGATCGAACAGCACGGCTTCTCCATCGTTGCCGTGGAAGCCGACTGGCCGGATGCTGCGCGCATCGACGCCTATGTGCGTCACCACCACGTGCCCGACGGGGAGGATGAAGCCTTCGAGCGCTTCCCCACCTGGATGTGGCGCAACGAGGAAGTCTATGACTTCGTCAATTGGATGCGCGAGCACAACAAGGAGAAGGCGGAGGACGAGCGGGCCGAGTTCCGCGGGCTCGACGTCTACAGCCTCAACGCATCGATCCGCTCCGTTGTCGACTATCTGGACCGTGTCGATCCGGAGAAGGCCAAGGAGGCGAGGGGGCGCTACGGATGTCTGAGCCCCTGGCAATCGGACCCGGCCCGCTATGGCCGCGCGGTTCTGACCGGCCAGAAGAAGCCCTGCGACGAAGCGTTGCTGCGGCAGCTCCAGGACATTCTGGACAAGCGCATGGACTACCTCCAGGCGGAGGGCGGCGAAGCCTTCTTCGACGCGGTTCAGAACGCCAAGATCGTCCATGCGGCCGAGCACTATTACCGGATCATGTACGAGGGCGCGACGGAATCCTGGAACCTGCGTGACCGGCACATGTTCGAAACCCTGCAGAGCCTGCTGGCCCGGCGCGACAACGCCAAGGCGATCGTCTGGGCGCACAATTCCCATATCGGCAACGCCGCCGCGACGGCCATGGGCTGGCAGGGAGAATTCAACATCGGCGAGCTCTGCCGGAAGGCCTACCGCGATCAGGCCGTGCTGATCGGCTTCGGGACGGATCGGGGCACCGTGGCGGCGGCCGACGATTGGGACGAGCCCATGCAGGTGAAGGCTGTCCGGCCGGCCCGTCCCGACAGCCACGAGCGGATCTTCCGGGAGACCGGCCTCGGCTGCTTCCTGACCGACTGGCGGGAGAACGGCCAAGCCGACCTGACGGAGGTTCTCTCTCGGCCTCGCCTCGAGCGGGCCATCGGCGTGGTCTACCGGCCGGAGACCGAACTCTACAGCCATTACTTCGAGGCGGTGCTGGCCGAGCAGTTCGACGCCTTCATCTGGTTCGACGAGACCCGGGCGGTGACCCCGCTCACCCACGCCCATGGGAAGGGCATGCCGGAGACCTACCCGTTCGGCCTTTGATGCGCCGGCAAACCTCGACTCTCGCGGAGGAGGGTCGATCGTATGTTCTCACTTTGTTCTTGACAGGCGGTGCAAGCTAAGCTATATCATGGCGTAGATCGGTTCCGACGAGGGGCGCGCTCGAGGCGTTCGCAGC
>NZ_JAGPUP010000527.1:0-47736 GCF_018069605.1 Microvirga sp. HBU67558
ATTGAATTCCACACGGTCCGTGCTGGCATCAGCTACAAGTTCAGCACCTACTAAAACCTGTCTTCTACAGAGACAGACAAGGCCCGGGCAAACACCCGGGCCTTTTGCGTTTCAGGTGGAGGAAAGAGGAAACGGTGCGGTCAGGCCCTCGAGAGGATCGCAGCAGCCAAGCGCCGGCGCGGGTATCGAAACGTGTGGGCGCCGCAGGCTCATGTGAGATGTAATGGAGCAGCGAGGGGCTCACGAACGGGTTAATGCTCCCAGTGAGGTTGCCTCAAAGAAAGAGCGCCCGCTCATGCGGCCGGGTGCTCAAGGAGCCGGCTCCTCTTGGGAAAAGCCAGTCTCCTCCTGCGAGAATATTTCGACGCCGTCTGTCCATTGAGCCAAATATTTACTCCACCAGGTCAGGATGCGCGGACCGGTCGTGCCCCGCATCAGACGGCCGGTCTATTGCCTCCAAGCATGGAAGTCGCCCTGGCTGAGTGTCCTGAACCGTCCTCGGCTGGGGCTTCTTACCGCCGTGCCCGCTGCCTACGTCTTAGATCCCAGCCGATCCGCCTTCCGGGCATCGTAGATGCTTGTGGCCGCGATAGTGAGCCCTGCCATCAGGCCGCACAGCAGCAGAAAGACCATAAAGCGGTTCTCGGCCCTTGTGCCCCAGATCCATGCAAGGTCAGCCAAATGTTGCATACGCCACTCGAACCAAGATGAGGGCAACGACGATAAACGGTTATCAGCCACTGGACAGGTAGACATCCGGGTCAGTAGTCTTTCGCCAGCCTGCTCATTGGGTAGGCCCATGTACTACCTTGAGGATCAAGAGCTAGCCGCTCTTGGTCCTACTTTTTGGCCCATGCCACTTGAGCCCGCTGCCCTTTTGAATATGCCGCTACTTAAGCTGCTCACGACAGGCGGTACTCATTTGATATTGAAGGTCTACGTCCGGCCAATGTCCGATACGTATGTAGGGATTATCGGTCATTGACGATATTTCGCAAACGCCACGATCTACGGGTCCATGACGTGATGAGTCTCGAGTAACACGATCAATCACAGGTAAGCTCGCCTTTGTGGCAAGGCGCAATCGTTGTGCCCAGGTCCAGGTCCTCATCTTGCATTCATGAGACCAATCCATGAGGAGTTGGCAGCGGCGAGCGCACGCTGGTACTCATGCATGCGCGTCATTTCAGGGCTGGGGCCGCTGCTCCTCTTGGGCCTCGTGCCCCCTGCGTTAGTTCGTTCCTTGTCATGCCGGGACCGGTACTGCGAGCCGCTCCTGAATGGCAGGACCTCAGAGCCCGAACAGCCTCTCAAAGAAGTTCTTCTGGCGCCTGGGGCGCCGCTGGGGTTGGCTCCTGCCGCTTTCGCCGGCATTGGCGTAGCGCGAATCCTGTCCAGCGCCACCCACACCCGGCAGGCCCACCGGCTTCTGATCCTTCAGGGCGATCTTCATGAAGTTGTGCCAGACGTCGGTTGGCAGGTTGCCGCCAGACACGCCCTTGGTGGGCGTGCTGTCGTCGTTGCCGAGCCAGACGCCAGCGACCAGATTGCCAGTGAAGCCCACGAACCAGGCATCCTTGTAGTCGTTGGTGGTGCCGGTCTTGCCCGCCATGGGCCATCCGGGCACCAGCGCCTTCTTGGCCGTGCCGATGACGAAAACGCTGTGCATCATCTTGTTCATCATGGCTACGACACTTGGATCGATGACGCGGCCCGGACTGTCCGACGTCGGGCGGCTGAAGAGGAGCTTGCCGTCTGTAGTCTTCACTTCAGTGATCACGTAAGGCACAACCCGGAAGCCCCCATTGGCGAAGGCTGCATAGGCGCCCACGAGCTCAAACGGCGTGACTTCCGAGGTGCCGAGCGCGATGGTGGGGTCGGTTTGGAGCGGGGAGGTGATGCCGAGGCGCTGGGCCGTTTGCACCACGGCCCCGGGCCCGACCTCCATGTTGAGCTTCACCGCCACGGTGTTGAGCGAGAGCGCGAGAGCATTGCGTAAGGTGATCGGCCCCCGATAGCCCCGGTCATAATTCTCGGGCTTCCAGCCGTTGATGTTGACCGGCGAATCCGTGCGCACGGTGTCGGGAGTAAGCCCCCGCTCAAGAGCCGTGAGATACACGAAGGGCTTGAAGGACGAGCCCGGCTGGCGGCGGGCGGTGGTGGCCCGGTTGAACTGGCTCGCCTCGTAGTCGCGGCCGCCCACGAGGGCTGTTACAGCCCCGTCTGGCCGCAGAGCCACGAAGGCGCCCTGGCTCACATTGAACTTCTGGCCCTTGGCGTTGAGTTCGTCCACCAGCACCCGCTCGGCTGCCGCCTGCAGGGACGGCTCAAGAGTGGTCGACACCACGATGTCGGAGTCGATGGTGCCGACGACGTCGTCGAGCACGTCCACCACGTAGTCAGCGGCATAATTGGCGGAACCGGCTCCTTTGGGACGCACGGGCTCGGTCGGTGCGCCGAGCGCTGTCTTGGTCATGTCCGGCGTGATGAAGCCGAGCTCGTTCATGGCCGCGAGCACGAGTTCGGCGCGGGCTTGTGCGGCCTCCGGGTTGCGGTTGGGGGCCAGGCGTGAGGGCGATTGCACGAGGCCTGCCAGAACGGCCGCCTCCGAGAGCGACACGTTGCGGGCCGACTTGCCATAATAGCGCTGGGCGGCCGCCTCGACCCCGTAGGCGCCGGCGCCGAAATAGACGCGGTTCAGATAGAGTTCGAGGATCTGGTCCTTCGAGTAGTTGCGCTCGAGCCAGAGAGCCAGGATCGCCTCCTGGATCTTCCGCGAGGCAGTGCGCTCCTGGGTCAGGAAGAGGTTCTTGGCGAGCTGCTGCGTCAGGGTCGAGCCGCCCTGCAGGCCGCCGCTGTTGCTCAGGTTGCGGTAGGCGGCGCGGCCGAGGCCCATCGGGTCGATGCCCCAATGGTCGTAGAAGCGCCGATCCTCAATCGCGACGAAAGCCTTGGGCAAGTAGGGTGGGAGTTCCTCTAGGGAAACCTCGCGCCCGCCCGTTTCGCCGCGGTTGGCAAGAAACGAGCCGTCGCTCGCCAGGATGGCGATGTTCGGGGGCCGTTTCGGCACGGTGAGCTGATCGATCGGCGGCAGATGTGAGGCGTAGTAGGCGACGATGCCGCCCAAGCCGATGACGCCGCACAGGCAGAGCCCGAGCCCGGCATAAACCACCTTGCTGAAGAACGAGCCGCCGCTTGTGCGCTGGGCCTTCTTGGGATGACAAGGCCCGTCATCGCCGGTTTGAGAGGCCCGCCTGGGCGCTACGGCCTCGCCCTCCCGATTCTCGGACGTGGGACAAGAATCCAGCTCCTGCGCTTCCGTAGCCGGCGCGTCGACAACCGGCTCGCGCCGGTCACATCCGTTCGCCACGTGTGATCAACCCCATTCATCCCATCGGTGCAATCGGGCGTTTCTGCCATAGGGGCTTGGCACAACCAAGCCCCGGAGGGGACATGCATGTCACTCCCCGAGACCCCACGCGTGAGGGCACGTTCAACTTAACTGAGTAAAGGCGGTATTCCGCTGTTCTCCGCTCTTCCGCGACTGGTCTAAGCTATTGAAACATCATGGCCTGCTTCGGACCGAAGCACCGGGAAGGGTAAGTAAGCGTAAATTGATGGTGCCTTGCAGGCCTCGCCCAGTGTCGCCATGTTCTTACTCCTAATCGAAGGGAAAGAACTTCCAGCGCACGGAAACGCCCCGGTGAAAAGCGTGACGGTCTTCAGCCGGGGCGTCTGTGGCTTTAGGGGGCTTATGCCACACCAGCTAAGCTAGGTTGTCCTGATCGACCCGCAACTGGACAAAAGAGGCGAGTCTTTATTCCTGCTTACGCACTCCGCATCGGGAGTTGCTCGGGCAAGGTAATGCCCTAATCGAGGGAGCCTTCCCCGACCTCTAGCTTAGGGCTTCAATCGCCTTGGCCGATGGATTAGGCTCGGCGCTTCAGCTAGGGGATCTATCCTGCCCTCGGTCCGCAGCTTGGGGTCGCCGAACAAAGGTCCGAGGAGTTCCTTGACGCGCCCGCTCAAGGTCTTGGCGCCGCCCCGATCCGATTTTGGTCCATCGCACCGCTCCTGAGATCTAGCCTGTTCCGAATTCGGATACCAGCAGCGGCTGCCTTCCTCTGAGATCCACACTCCTGCCGCAGTGCGCCATTAGCAAGGCTTTCCCGAGTGTAGGAGCGAGGAGAGGGATCAACGCGCGCTTACATCAGCTTCCTGTTTGATCCGCTGCTTCCGCTCTCCCGGCAAGTCTTGCTATGCGATCCGCCGCCTCAGGCAGGTAGTTGCAGATGCTGCTGCGCCCACATGGCGGCCTGGGTGCGGTTGCCCGCCTTGACCTTTCTCAGAATGCTCTTGATGTGGACCTTCACGGTCGCTTCTGCGAGACCGAGCTGACGCGCGATCATTTTGTTGGATGCGCCCTGCATGAGGCATCGCAGGATCTGGGCTTCCCTGTCCGACAGCCGCCCTACAAGCTCGACACCCGGGAACGGAGGACCTTCCTGAGCGTCCAGCCCGCTCCAATGGGGCTGCTGTTCGAGCAGAGCCAAGCCTATCTCAGCCGGAAGGAACGTCTCACCGTCGACAACCAACTCCAGAGCCTTGACCAGGCTGCTCCCACCCATGGCTGGGGAGCAAAGCCCGTTCAGGCCGGCTTGGAACAGACGGAGGACGGTGTTGGGCTCCAAATGGTCGGCCAGAACAACCACCCGGGCTGAGGGACACTGAGCCTTCAGCCGCTCAAGGGTTTCCAGATAAGCGTTGGGCGAGAGGCTCTCTCCCAGCAGGATGAGAACGCGGTCGCTCCCAGCAAAGATTGATATGTCCGACGTCAGATCGACGACATGATCCGTCAGAGCGAACGGCGTGTTGGATAGGATCAACCTGAGACCAGTGCGAAGAACAGTGTTGCGGCAGATCAACAGGGTCGTGGTACGCGGTACGGCATTATAGGCAATCGAGTGCGATTGCATCCTGACAACAACTTCTTGTCTCATAACTCAATGCCCCTTGGCCCCTTTAGCGGGTAACTCAATACTGTACCAAGAGCTTGCCCAGTGGTTTGTCCCGAACGGGGCAGCAACTGGGCACGGGTGGGTTAACTCTTTCGGCAGCCTGAACCTCAGAGGGTCACCGTCCGTAGGCTCATTGGCACCACAGGCCGCAATTTGCCAGGGTTAAGGAAGGCTCTAAGGCCAGCGTCTTAGAGCATAACGTACATCAGGATCACACAGCTCAGGCCGGAAAGTGCAAGGGCGAGCGTCACGATGGAGACAGCCTGGTTTCCAAACCGATCAAGCTCAGCCTGAGCCGCTTCGGGTTGGGCATGACGTTCCAGGTCAAGAAAGTTCATTGTGCCGCCTCAGGTCCGGATCCCCTCTGACATACAAACGCCGTGGTACTCCCTAAGGTTCAGCTTACAATGCTGAGAACGAACCTGAATGAGGGTTGGTTTCCGATCAACGCTGCGCCGCGTGATGGCACACCCGTAATTCTCTGGATGAGCGGCGAAGAGACCCCGCCGGAGGCCCCGGAGCCTGTCGGGTACTGGACGGCTAATCCGAATGCCGGCATCGGCTATTGGCGACTCTTCGGTGACCCACCCCGCTTTTGCGGGGATCGGCAGATCCGCGGCTGGCGCCCGCTTCTCCGGAGGGATGATACCCCGCGGTTCTCGGCAGAGCCTGGGAGGAACAGCACAAGACGGTGCGGCGGCACATAAGACGTTAACCCCGGATCATGAGGATTAGGAACGGCAGCCCATCTCCTTTGTTGGGGGTTCTATCAACCATTGGCAGATCTCAGCCCCATGTCTGTTTTCGAGCCTCGAATGGTGGTCCTCGTGGTCGAGGACGAAACCCTCGTACGCATGTTCATGGCCGACTTCCTGGACGAGGCCGGGTTCAAGGTCTTTGAGGCCGTCAATGCCGATGAGGCAATGACCGTTCTCAAAGCTCGTCCCGACGTTCAGGTCGTCGTCACCGACATTGAGATGCCCGCAGGGTCCATGAACGGCCTCACCTTGGCTCGGGCCATCCAGGAGCGTTGGCCGGAGATCGGGATCGTCGTCACGTCTGGTCGAGAGCGCCCCGGCCCCGACGACCTGTCGGACAGGGTTGCTTTCCTCGCCAAGCCCTACTTGCCCGACACCATCATCAACGTGATCCGGCAATTGGCCACCCCTCAGGTCGTGGAGCGGCAGTCTGCTCAGAGCGCCTGACGTCCCGTCTGCTGTCAGTGGACGACTGGATCCAGAGGGATCGACGCGAGGACTTGGCCGGATGGGGTTACAATGTCGAGCCGCCAGCCCTGATGCCATGACGCATCGAGGTCGAGCGCAGCCTTCCTGATGTCTTGGATGGCTAGGAGGGCCAGTTCCTGAGCCCTCTCCAAATCTAACACCTCAACGCCGACCTCATCCGGGATGATCTCGTGCTGGTTCACCAGATGGAAGTAGCAATGCATCGGATGCCTCTGGATCCATGCAGTCCCAGGCTGCTCAACCATGACTTTGACGGTATCGGTACTGCAAAGATATTGCTTTGGTAGCTACACACTGGCGAAGGGTCTGCCAATACCACTCCATGATGACCTCCATGGCGGGAATAGATGCTGGGCTCCCACCGTTAACGTAACTTGTGCTGGTCAGATCACTGGACGGTATGGCAGGGATGCTGACGACCGCAGCAGGTTGGAGACGTCGATCAAACTATGAAAACCGCAGCAGAATACAGCAAGCACGCTGAAGAGTGTCGGGTGCTCGCCAAGCAGATGCCCGATGGTGAGCAGAACAAGCAGCTTCTGGAGATGGCCAGAACCTGGGACGCCCTAGCCGCAGAGCGGGAAAGGTTGGTCCGAAACCGCTCCGAACTCGACACAGCGGAAGAGTCGAGCAAGGCTCGCATGTCCTCCATCCGCCAGTCTTAGGACTAGCTCATGTCGCGCTCCTTCTTCGAGGCTGGATGTCCGGGAACGAGATAGCTCTGACCTCAACCATTGTGATTGCGGCCTTTTCCATCCTGTTCGCGCTTGTCATGAGCCGGAAGAAACCTCCGCGTAAGGAGCCTTAACTTCGCATCGCAACAGTCTGGAACGCGCTTGCTGCTACGAAAAATTTACCATGGCTGCTTCAGGATACCTGCGCCGGGCGTGTTGCGTATCAGCCCGAAAGAGGCGGGGTTGTTTCGTCCTCCGCATGCGCCCTGGCTGAGGGTTCACGACTCCCCTTGGCCAGGGCCTCAGGCGCTCTCAGCCGGAGGTCGGCAATGACCCCTCGGTGAGGGCGCTTTCTCACGCGGATAGAGGCGAAACGGGCTCAGCTATTGCTACTCGCCTCTTGCTCTCCATATGGCCCTGCTTTCACCAGGTGTCTGATTGCTCATGATATCGGTCGCAGAGTACCGGCTACACGCCGCGGAATGCCGCAAGCTCGCCCGGCAGTTGCCTGTAGGCCTCCAGCGCGAGAAGCTTCTTGGGATTGCCGAGCACTGGGATGGGCTCGCACAGGCCCGCGAAGCACAACTGCGCAGGAGGTTAGACGCTAAGGCGGTTAAGCCGCCACCGAACGGGGAAACTTGAGGCTGGCGGCTCCAGGCCGGGGTCTCTATGGACAGAAGCAACCATTCGCCTGATCCCTGGAGGGACCGACTCCTCGACGATTAGGGGAGCATGAGAAAGCGTGAGGCTGCTTATCCAGCTGCACAGGGAGAAGAGGTTAGTGTCGGAGGGGATGGTCTTGGTAACCGTGGACGAGCCTCCCGACCCGCAGGCTGTCTAAGATGTGCCCCACGAAACCTTATGCTCTCGTCAGATAGGGACCAGAACAAGATCTGTATCCATTGACACGCTAAGGTAGCACGGATCGGTAACCCTTCAGATCGGGCTTGCGAGCTGAGCGCTCAAAACGAAGTAAGTTGATGCTCACGCGACCAGGTACCCGTTTGAAAGTATTGCATTAACCCGCCTTCTTGGACCGGTCCGGACAGTACGCTCTCTCAGGCAACACTTCGGAGAGCAGTACACTTCTCCATCGGTTGTTCAGCCCGCCATGATGGCTGTCGCTTTGCCCCTAAAGGCGAGATAAGGAACTCAACAAAATCAAGGGCAATCCTTGCCGCTAAATGTGAGATTTTGCCTATAAAATCGAGATTTTTCCCTCTAAAAGTGAGACAGCGTTTACAGGGGCGTGCGGCTGGCTGCGATGGAGATGAAACGGGACCTGACAGAGTTTGCCAAGGCCGCCTTGCTCCGGACCTATCACAAGGAAGCCCGTTTGCTCGCCACCGTCGATCGTATCGCGCGCCAGATACAGCACCGCGTTCACACGCAGGGATCAAAGAGCAGCGAACAAACCTGATCGGCATCTCGCCTTTAAGGGCAAAGAAAGTCGCTTTTCGACACCCAACGCGACGAATCTCAAAGTTAAAGGCAAAGTGACAGTCGCCCAACAGATCGACAGCGGGGTCTTTCGCATTGGGAACCGATCCTGCGGGGGGGGGCGTTTCCGCCATGCCCCCAAGGAAGGTGCTGTGGCCTGCATTCGCCTCATGCTTCGCTGCCTGCTCGTCGTGACGGTTGCCCTCGGCCTCGCGAGCGCCCCGCTGTATGCGGTCGCCCAGGCTACGGATGGGCCTGCGGTTGACCAGCCCCATCACGGGCATATGGTCATGGTCGACCAGGGATCCGCCGACCATGACCATGCGGCCCCAGCCCAGCCCCATGCAATGGGGCAGACCTGCTGTCACCCCGGCTGCGTCATGGCCGTCGTGCCAGGCTTTGCCGATCTGGCGACTAATCCTTTGCCGTGGGTCACCATTCCAATCCCTGGTGCCCCGGGTGTGGCACCGTTTGCTCCGTTGGGACTCGACCGCCCACCAAAACGGGCCTGAACCAGAGGCGGAGCCGACACACTCCCGTGATGGCTTCCGTTTGCCATAAGACCTGGCCTGCCGGCGCGTCGGGCGCCGTGCCTTTGCGGGCCGACAACTCACCGCGCCTTGAATTCAGGAGATCACCATGAACACTCGTACGCTTGCCCTTGCGGCCGCCTTCCTGTCCGCCGGCACCGCTGGCGCCTTGGCCCAGCAGACCCAGCCGCAGCAACAGATGCATCACCCCTCTGGCGGCCAGATGGCCATGTCGGCCGAGAGCCTGCCGGAGGAGTGTCGGACTGCGGTTCAGGCCAGCGGCCAGATGCAAAACATGCAGAACATGCCGGGCATGGACATGTCCGGCATGATGCAGAGCATGCAGGGCATGATGGCCAACATGAACGACGCCCAGAAGGGCTACATGCAGGCCATGATGAAGATGCACGGCCCGATGATGGCCGCCCACATGATCAAGGACTCCGACGTTGCCTTCATCTGCGGGATGATCGCCCACCACCAGGGCGCCATCGACATGGCCGATGTGGTCCTCAAGACGGGCGACAATGCCGAGGCGAAGAAGATGGCTGAGAAGACGAAGAAGGAACAGGGCCAGGAAATCGCCGAGATGAAGGAATGGCTATCCAAGAACGCAAAGAAGGAGGGCTCCCAATAGGGCAATTGAGCCCTGGCCGCCGATCGGCGGTGGCTCCTTTCCCATGCCGGGAAACGTGCAGGAGGGGCCGTTCGGCCCCTCTTGGTGTTGGCTTCGTCAATGATGGCTGGTTTGGGTGGTCCGGACAGCCTGAGGCCCGTGCGGATACTCCTTGTTGTGGGAGTGGGTCGAAAGCTCCGTCGCCTGAGCGGCTTCTCCGTCCGGGCCGTAGAAGACCCCGTGCAGGCCCCAGTAGCCAGAGACGAATACCACCAAGGCGACCGCCAGACCGGCTGGGACCCAAGCCAGGCTGCCAAAGCGCGGCAGGGAGCTCGGCACCTTCACGGTGATCGCCTTGGCCTCCCGGCAGGGATCGGCGGCCACCAGGAAGAGGGTTGCCATGATCAGGGCGTGTCCCACGAGGTCGATGCGGCCGAACGGGTACACCGCAGTGAAGAAGATCAGCAGCAGCGACACCGCCGAGAGACGGCGCACCAGCGGGGTCCAAAGCAGGCCGAAGCCCAGGGTGAATTCCGCAACGCCAGCCATCGGGATGAACACGTCACGCGGCATGCCGAAGGTCAGGAAGGGCTTCTCCTCGACAAGCGGGTAGAACCAGTTCGGATAGGCGAACTTCTCGAGCGACGACCACATGAGGGCGATCGCGATGCCCCAGCGCAGGGCTAGGAACCGGCGGGCCCGCCATTTCTCGTCGTTCGACGAAGCCATAACCAGATAAGCCGCGACACCGACGCCAAGCGCTAGATAGTCGAGCAGATGGAAGAGATCGTACTCGCGCAGCGCCACCACCCAGAGGGTAATGATGCCGGCGGCCGCGATCGGCATGGTCCGCCGCGAGAACACGCAGGCGGCGATCAGGAGCTGGGCCCACGAGATCAGCTCCGAATCCGTCTTGAGGTCAGGGGTGAGATAGATCCCGCCAACGGCGAAGATCGCGACGAAGAACGCCGCGGTGGACGAGCGCATGAAGTCGTCGGAGCGGCTCCAGAGAGGGGCGCTGATGCGGTCGAGGCCAGACAGGACCGCCTTGCCGGCAGCCGTGCGCTCGACCGCGAGGGTGGCGAGGAAGAAGGCCAGCACCAGGCCGATGCCCGTCCAGAACCACTGGTTCGTCAGCGTCGCGCTGATCGGCTGCGGCGAGGCGTCCACGATGTAGGGTGCGAACCACTTCACGTGGGCCTCGGCGGGCAGCGTCCAGGCCGCACCGGCGACCAGGGCGACGAGGCCAGACGCGGCCTTGTTGAGGGAAAATGGAACTCTTGATTTCGGCTCGTACGACACGGAGCCGCTCGTGGCGGTCACGGCAGGCATAACGTCCTCGTTACTCATGACTATTGTCTTCGAGCCGAGGGTGTAGGCGTGTTCGGCACCGCGGGAAATTCAGATCATGTCCCTAAGGTCACGCCCCTAAGGGATGTCCCGGAGCATGGGGCCAGCGGCAAGGAGGCCGCGTCAGATCGCACCCGTCAGGCGGCCCATGACGCCGGCCCCGAGGATGGCGAGGAGACCCCAGCACGTCCAGTAGGCCATCGGTTCCCACCAGACAGGCGGAGCGTCAGCTTGTTGCTCCAGACGATGCTTGTCGTACATGCCCCAGGCGTGGACCGCCGCACCGACGAGCAGGAGCGGAAGGCCGAGGGAACCGATGTGGCTGGCGGCCAGCGCCCCGAGACCGACTCCAAGGACGACCGCGCCGACACCCGACGTGAGCTCGGCCAGCCGCAGGCGGTCAGGCCTGGTGGCGGTCACTCGCTCTTTCCATGATGGCGGCCATGGCCCCCGTGCATGAACAGGTGCATCAGCGGGCAGGCCAGCAGCAGCAGGTACGGCAGGGCCGTCAGGATGTGGTCCGTGTGGGTTGCGAAGAGGTAGATCCCAAGGGCGGCCAGTCCGAGCGTGACGACCCAGCCTAAGGGTGTTCCGACCAGAAGTGTCCGCCAGCTTTTGGGCGACGTCGAAGACACGTTCGGTGTGGTGGTCATGGTAGGCCTCCCGATCAGGATAGGGCCAAGTCTAGGCCGCCTGCCGGGAACCTGCTTTGATCTCGCGCAAGTCCATGGCTCCAAGGGCCTCTTTGTCAGCTCGGTGGAGCCATGGACGACTGGATCAGGCGGGCATCAGGTCGATCACGCGCATGACCGCGGGTGAGTTGCTTTGGTTCTTGTCCTCCTCGAACGAGTCCTTGGCGCAGGCGAAGACGTGGCCAGCCTTGGCCGTGTACGTCTTGTCGCCCTGCTTGACCCAGACCTCGCCCTCCAAGATCTGGCAGATCATATCGTTCTTCATCGCCTCGTCCGGAAATCCGGAGCCCGGCGCGAAGACATAGTCGGTGACCACCGCCGTCTTGTACGCCCCGATGGCGATCGGCCACTTGCCGAGATCGACCTGACGGATGCCTGGCATGATCTCCTTGCCGGCATCCGGACCATACATCGAGGCCGCCGCTGCCGGACGCGACAGCCCCATGGCCGGAGCGAGGGCAACACCGAGGAAAAGAGCCGACCTGCGATTGAGGCTTTCCATGGCATCCTCCATCCCTGAGCCATGTGCCAAATGCACATGCAGCGGTCAGTTCACGCCCGGTCAGCCCAGCTGTCAAAACACATTCACAGGCGCACGGTCCGCAGCCGGATGGCATTGCCGATCACGCTGACTGACGACAGCGCCATGGCGGCGGCCGCGATGATGGGCGACAGCAGGATGCCGAAGAATGGATAGAGCACGCCCGCCGCGACCGGCACGCCGAGCGCGTTGTAGATGAAGGCGAAGAACAGGTTCTGGCGGATGTTGCCCATCGTGGCATGTGACAGCCGCCGTGCCCGGACGATCCCGGTGAGGTCCCCTTTCAGTAGGGTCACGCCCGCGCTCTCCATCGCCACGTCCGTGCCGGTGCCCATCGCGATGCCGACGTCCGCGGCTGCCAGCGCTGGGGCATCGTTCACGCCGTCGCCCGCCATGGCGACGACCCGGCCCGCCCGCTTGAACTTGTCCACCACGGCGCTCTTCTGATCCGGCAGGACCTCCGCCTCCACTTCATCGATCCCCAGCCGCCGGGCGACAGCCTTGGCGGTCGTCCAGTTGTCGCCGGTCAGCATCACGACCCGCACGCCCTCCGCCTTGAGGCCAGTCAGGGCTTCTGGCGTCGACGCCTTCACCGGGTCGGCGATGGCGATGGCCCCGGCCACCTTGCCGTCGACGCCGGCGAAGATCGCCGTGGCGCCATCCTCCCGCAGCCTGTCCGCCTGCTCCGCCAAAGGAGCGACGTCGACACCGTGCTCGGCCAGAAAGGCCTTGTTGCCGAGGACGATGCGGCGGCCGTCGACAGTGCCCAACGCCCCCTTGCCGGTCGGCGAGTCGAACTCGGTGACCGCTGCGGTGGCGATACCCTGCTTCTCCGCGGCGGCCACGATGGCTACCGCCAGTGGATGCTCGCTCGCCCGCTCCACGCTCGCCGACAGGCGCAGGACCTCGGCCTCGGTGAAGCCAGGGGCGGGCACAATGGCCGTGACGGCCGGCTTGCCCTCGGTGAGCGTGCCCGTCTTATCCACCACCAAGGTGTCGACCTTCTCCATGTGCTCCAGGGCCTCGGCGTTCTTGATCAAGACGCCGGCCTGGGCGCCGCGGCCGACGCCAACCATGATCGACATCGGCGTGGCGAGCCCCAGCGCACACGGGCAGGCGATGATCAGCACCGCCACGGCGGCCACGAGGCCGTAGGAGAACTGCGGCTCGGGTCCCCAGATCATCCAGGCGAGAAAGGCGAGCACCGCTACCCCGATTACGGCTGGCACGAAGTACCCGGAGACCTGGTCGGCCAAGCGCTGGATCGGGGCGCGGCTGCGCTGGGCCTCGGCCACGAGCTGGACGATCTGGGACAGCATCGTGTCGCGGCCGACCTTCTGGGCCTCGATCACCAATCCACCCGACTGGTTCATGGTGCCGCCGATCGCCTTGGCGCCGATCTCCTTGGTCACGGGCATGGACTCGCCGGTGACCATCGACTCGTCGACCGCACTGCGGCCGTCAACGACCACGCCGTCAACCGGCACCTTCTCGCCCGGCCGCACCCGGAGCCGGTCCCCGACCTGCACGGTGTCGAGCTGAACCTCCTGCTCGGTGCCATCAGGCATGATCCTGCGGGCCGTCTTAGGCGCGAGGTCGAGCAGGGCTCGTATGGCCCCGCTCGTGGTCTCGCGGGCCCTGAGCTCGAGCACCTGGCCGAGCAGGACCAACACTGTGATGACGGACGCCGCCTCGAAGTACACAGCGACGGCACCATCATGACCGCGGAAGGCCGCCGGGAAAACGTCAGGCGCCAGCGTCGCGACCATGCTGTAGACCCACGCCACCCCCGTGCCCATGGCGATCAGGGTGAACATGTTGAGGCTGCGGTTGACGAGCGACTGCCAGCCTCGCACGAAGAAGGGCCAGCCCGCCCAGAGCACGACCGGGGTTGCGAGCAGCATCTGGATCCAGTTCGACGTTTGCTGGCTGATGTAGTGGCTGAGGGCCGTCAGGTGGCCGCCCATCTCCAAGGCCACCACTGGGATAGACAGCACAAGGCCGATCCAGAACCGGCGTGTCATGTCGATGAGTTCGTGGCTCGGGCCGGTCTCGGCCGTTGCCACGACCGGTTCCAAGGCCATGCCACAGATCGGGCAGGATCCCGGGCCGACTTGGCGGATCTGGGGGTGCATCGGGCACGTGTAGATCGTGCCCTCCGGAACGGCTTCCGCCTTCCTCTCGGCTGCGGGCTCTGTGTATCTGGCCGGTTCCGCCATGAACTTCGACTGGCACCCGGACGAACAGAAATAATACGGCTTGCCTTCGTATTGGGCCCGATGGGTGGTCGTATGCGGATCCACCATCATCCCGCAGACCGGATCCTTCACCTTCCCAGAGTCTGCTGCGGGTTCATGGTGATGATGGTGCCCAGCATGGTCGCCATGGGCATGGGGATCATGATGATGCCCATCGTGGGAGTGGCGGTCGACGGCACGGTTGTCGGTCATGGCTCACCTCGCCTGATACGCTGGGACGGATGCTCGCCCTTGCCATCGTGGGAAGGTCAAGCTTCTCCAAGCACCGGATTACCGGCGGCTGCGCCTTGAGGCATTGATCCAAGGCAACGCGCGGCCGCCGATGACGGTCACTTTCCCTTCCGGATGCTGACGACGCTGATCTGGCCGTTCACGCGATCGGCCTGGAACCGAACCCGGTCGCCGGCCTTCACGCCCTTGATCACCGCCGGGTCCTGCGCCCGGAACACCATCGTCATCGCATCCATGTTCAGGTTCGGGATCGGCCCATGGTCGATGGTGATCTTCCCGGCGCCGGTGTCCACCTTCTCGATGGTGCCGGACACCATGGGAAGATTCGCCGCTGCGGCTGGCTGGGCCGAAGCCTGGGGTGCAGCCGATTGCGTTCCGCCGGTCCCGAACCTCACGACGGAAATCTTGCCGTTCACGCGGTCCGCCTGGAACTGCACCTTGTCCCCGGCCTTCACGCCTTGGAGGAGGGCAGGGTCTTGAACCCGGAACACCATGGTCATGGCGTCCATGTCGAGGTTGGGGATCGGGCCGTGATCGATCGTGACCTTGCCTGCGCCGGCATCGACCTTCTCGATGGTACCGGACACCATGGGGAGTTGGCTGGCGGAAGCCTGTGCGGCGGGTTGCGCCGGGACAGCAGCCTGCACCTGCGGGGCAGGGGTGGCAGTCCGCTGATCCAAGGGGCCGGATCCATGCGGCGGCTGGTCCAGCTTGGCGCGGTAATCCGCCTGGCGGTTGCGGACCTGCCACTCCTTCAGTTCGGAAATCTGCTTCTGTTGCTCGTCGATAATTTTCTGTGCGACCCGGCGGAGCTGCTCGTCTGCACCGTGCTCGAGCTGCGTCCGGGCGAGGAAGATCAGGTCCTCGTGGTGGGCGATGAGGAGGGCGGCGAAATCCTTGTCCGGGTCACCGACGAGCTTCATGTCCTTGAAGCGGTCGTCCATGACCTCGCGGACGCGCTCGTAGGCGGCCGGCGCCCCCGCGGCGGGCTGGGCCTGCGCAGTCCGGTCAGGGCCGATGGCGACGTTCGCCAGCATGGCCCCAAAGGCGGTGAGGGTGACGGTCAGGCGTTTCATGGCAGTCTCTTTCTTGAAGCGGGATGACCGCCTCGCGGAACGGCGGGTCTCGGACGCGTTCCGCAAGGCGGGGAGGGCCTTACGAGCCCTTCTTGATCGAGGTGACGGAGATCTGGCCGTTCACGCGGTCGGCGGTGAACTGGACCTTGTCGCCGGCCTTGATGCCCTTGAGCAGGTTCGGGTCCTGGGCGCGGAACACCATCGTCATCGGCTCCATGTCGAGGTTCTGGATGGCGCCGTGGTCGATGGTGATCTTGCCCTGGGCGGTGTCGACCTTCTCGACCGTGCCCGAGACCGTCGGCAGGCCCTGCGCGAAAGCGGTGCCGGAGAGGCTCAGGGCGGCGATCAGGCTGATGGCAATACGCTTCATGGGAAACTCCTTTTCGGATTGCGATGACGAGGGGATGGGAGACGTCACTTGACGACGACGGTGCCGTGCATGCCGGACTCGTAGTGGCCGGGGATCAAGCAGGCGAACTCGAAGGTGCCGGCCTTCGTGAAGCGCCAGACGATCTCGTTGGAACCCATTGGCGCGAGCCGCTTCCCGTTCGGGTCGTCGTGCTCCATGTCCGGGTTCTTCTGCATCTGGACCTTGTGCTTGGCATTGTTCTCGATCGAGTCGAGCATGAACTCGTGATCCACTTGACCGTGGTTCTTGAGCACGAACTTCACCTGCTCGCCGCGCTTGATCTCGACCTTGTTGGGCTCGAACAGCATCTTCGCGTCATCGGTCTCCTTCATGGTGACCTCGATCGTGCGGGCGACAGACTTCTTCGGGTCACCCGGCTCGCCGGCCGCGAAGGACTTGTGGGTGTGGCCGGGCTCGCCGGGAGCGGCAAGGGCCAGCCCGGTCGCCAGTGTTAGCGCCGCAGCGGCGCCCATGACGGTGGAAATGCAGGTCTTCATCGATAGCTCCTTTGGCATCGGTTTTGTCGGGATCAGTGATTGTCGTGGCCGCCGGCGGTGCGGACCGGGCGCTTGCGCGGATCGATGGCGCGGAACTCAGCCGCCTTCACACCGCTGTCGGGAGAGGTTGCACGGGCGGGTTCGGCGAGTTGCTCGCCCTTCCATTCGTAGGCGACCGTTCCTTCCGGGTGCTTGTACCAGCCCGGATCCTTGTAATCGTCGGCGGCGAGGCCGGGGCGCACCTTCACGACCGAGAACATGCCGCCCATCTCGACGGGCCCGAACTGGGCGAAGCCCGTCATCATCGGCAGCGTGTTGTCGGGAAGCGGCATCTCCATCGAGCCCATCTCGCCCATGCCGCTGTCGCCCATCGGCATGTAGCCCGGCGCCACCTTCTTGATGGCGGCTGCGGTCTTCTTCATGTTCACGCCGATGTAGGTCTTCACGTCGTGGCCCATGGCATTCATGGTGTGGTGCGACTTGTGGCAATGGATCGCCCAGTCGCCCGGCGCATCGGCCACGAACTCGAAGGCCCGCATCTGCCCGACGGCGACATCGACGGAAACCTCGGGCCATTGCGCGGTCTCGGGCACCCAGCCGCCGTCGGTGCCCGTGACCTTGAAGTCGTAGCCGTGCATGTGGATCGGATGGTTGGTCATGGTCAGGTTGCCGAACCGGACGCGGACCTTGTCGCCCTGGCGCACCACGAGCGGGTCGATGCCGGGGAACACGCGCGAGTTCCAGCACCACAGATTGAAGTCGGTCATCGTGTTGACCTTCGGCACGTAGCTGCCGGCCTCGATGTCGAAAGCGTTGAGCAGGAACACGAAGTCGCGGTCGACGCGGCGCTCGGCCGGATCGCGCGGGTGCACGACGAAGAAGCCCATCATGCCCATCGCCATCTGGACCATCTCGTCCGAATGCGGGTGGTACATGAAGGTGCCGGACTTCTGGCAGATGAACTCGTACACGAAGGTCTTGCTCGGCGGGATGTGCGGCTGGGTCAGGCCACCGACGCCGTCCATGCCGTTGGGCAGGAGCTGGCCGTGCCAGTGCACCGCCGTGTTCTCCGGCAGCCTGTTGGTGACGAAGATGCGGACCTTGTCGCCCTGCACCGCCTCGATGGTCGGTCCCGGCGACTGGCCGTTGTAGCCCCACAGGTGCGCCTTCATGCCGGGCGCAAGCTCGCGCACGACGGGCTCGGCGACGAGATGGAACTCCTTCCAGTCGCCGTTCTGCCGCCAGGGCAGGGTCCAGCCGTTGAGGGTGACGACGGGTTGGTAGTCCGGCCCGCTCTTCGGATAGAGCGGCGGCTGCATCGTGGCCTCGGTCATGATCGGCGCCTCGGGCAGGCTGGCGGCCTGCGTGCGTCCGCTGACCATGGAGGCGCCTGCGAGAGCCAGGCCTCCGGCGCCGAGAAAACCTCTGCGTGAGAGATCGGTCATTGCGTGTCTCCTTGTCAGTGTCCGCCGCCACCGCCGCTGGCGGCCGCAGCTGTGGTGGCTTCTCCGCCGCCTTCACCGCCGCCGGCCCCGCCGCCGATCAGGGCAGCCTTGAGGTCGGTAGACGCGATCCAGAAGTCGCGGCGGGCGTTGATGGCGTCGACGTTGCTGAGGATGCGGGTGCGGGCGTCGATGATGAGCTGGCTCACGTCGACGAGCATGCCGCTGTATTGGAGCAGGGCCTCGTCCTGGATTGTCTTCTGCAAGGGCAAGACCCGGCCCTGGTAGTGACGGGCGAGATCGTAGTTGCCGCGGTAGCGCAGGTAGGCCTCGCGGGCCTCCGAGCGCACGTTGACGGCCCGCTCCGCCAGGCGGTTGGCCGCGGCCAGGTAGGTTTCCTGGGCATTGCGGACGCCCACCGCGCCGAAGTCGAAGATCGGGATCGTGAACTCGATCTCCAAGCCCTTGCGCTTGATCCGTTCGCTCTCGACCACCGTCTGGCCGTCCTCGGTGAAGACGGACGTCGTGCGTTCGTAGCTGGAGAGGCCGGCGAGTTCGACGTCGGAGACGAAGCGGGTGGCATTCGTCAGGCCGAACTGGCGGGCGGTCGCATCCAAATCGTGCCGCAACGCCTGGAGGTCGACACGGCGTTCGAGCGCCCGGCGCTCGATGTCCTGGGCCGAAGCAATGCGGGCCGGCAGGGGCGGGAGCGAGTTGGGCAGGCGGAAGTCGATGTCCCGGCCCCAGAGACCGAGCTGCCGGATCAGGCGCTCACGGGCAACCTTCTGCTCGATGCGGGCGCGGGCAAGCTGGGCGCCGAGTTCCTGATAGAAGGCATGCTCGCGGGCCTGCTCCAGCTTGTTCAGCGAACCGCTTTCGCCGAGTTGCTTGGCAAGCTCCGAGGCGGTCTCGGCGGTGCCGAGCGCCTGCTGCATAAAGGCGATCTGCTGGTTGGCCGCGATCGCCCGGTAGTATTCCCGGCGGGTCTCGGCCGCGAGCCGGAGCACGGCCTCGGCGGTGCGGAACTGGGCGGCACGGAAGCGCTGCTCGGCAACCGCGGTCCGGGCGGGAAGGGTGGCCAGTTCAAACAGGCCGACGACGATCTGGCGTTCGATCTCCAGTTCCAAGCTGCCGCCCAGCCGCGACAGGGAAGCCGTCGGGCTCGGCGGCAGGCTCGTCTGGATGTACTCGGCCTCGGAGACGCCGAGCTCGTTGAACGCGACCTGGAGGCCCCTGTTCTTCAGCAGGGCGATCTGGACCGCACTGTCCGGGGTCAACGGACGCCGCAGCAGGTCCTCGACCCGCTGCTGGATGCCGATGGCCTCAGCCTCGCTGGTGATCTTGACGACGTCCTTACCCAATTCGCTGTAGGCGACCGTCTGCGCCGTCGACAGGCCACCATCAGCGGAGAACGAGACGCAGCCCCCAAGGAACAGGGTCAGGGCGATGCCCCCGAGCAGCCCCAGCCGGCGGGTTGGTCCCGCATGATTATGTTCAGTCATGATCGTGTTGTCCTTGGGCATGGATCATCGTCCCCGTCGGGCGGCGTCGTTGCTGTCGTCCCGTTCGGGGGCGGCGCCCGGCGTGACGCGTCGGTTGAGCTCGCGCCAGTCGAGGGGTTCGACGACGTCATAGGCGCGGACACCCGCGGTCACGGAGGCGTAGCCGGGGTTTCGAACGCCCACGGACGGGTCAGCGGGAGCCGCCAGATAGGCTGGAGGGGTGGTGGCGACGCAAGCGCCAAGACTCAGGGTCAGGACGGCGAGGCATATAGGTTTCAGCATGGTGTCGGTCTCGGGTCGACCACCGTCGCAGCAAGCAAAAGAACCAGCGGAACATCAGACAGACTCGGAGTCCGGGCGTTCAGATCTGTTTCGGGCTTTGAATGCGGAAAAGCGGCAGCCGGTTGAGCGTCGTCGGGCGGAACCGCTCAGGCGAGCGGACACGCCGGTTCGTGCGGGCGTCGAGCCGCCCGCGCCTGACTCAGACGGTTCGTGGCGGCCTGTCGAGGCCGCCTGCTGTGATCCCGCCGACCTGCTCGTCGCCGGGCATGGCAATGGGAAGCCGGGATGCCCCTGGAGAGTAGAGAACGGGAAGATCAGTGTCCTGGAAGGCGTGGCATGTGCCCATGCTGCAGCAGGCCGGGCCGGTGCAGTCCCGGGAGCTGCCGTCATGGTCGCTGACGTCAGCTGTCACGGTATTGCCGGGGGATGTCAGCACATCCCCGTGCTCGTGATCCCCATTGTCAGCATGCTCATGGGCGTGCCCGCGCTCGGCATCGGCTGACAGCGCGTGCTGATGTCCACCCGAGGCAGCCACCGGCGCCACGGAGATCGGGAAGATCGCCATGGTGAACGCAAGCAGAGCCACGATGAGGGTACCCAGCAGCCGCAACGGAGAATCGCTCCTGTTCGTCAGAATCGGCTGTCTCTCACGAAACAATGGCATGAACAAGGGAGGACGCATGACTGGTCACCCCCAGGGCAGGAGGACTGGTTCGGCGGGAAAGCCGGCCTGACGGAGAGCACGCAGGAGAGCGGATTCGAAGCGGCTGGAAATGATCCTCACGGTGCGGTCCAGCAGGTTGGCCTCGACGCGGACCTGCTGATCGATGTCCTGCAGCGCCCGGACAACAAAGCCCAGGCAGCCGCCACAATTCAGGGCGGGGACGTGAAAGACGTGAAGGAGGTGCATGGTCGGGTCGCCGGATTCGCGTGGATCCCTGCCTGTTTGAACCTTGCCATCATGGCAAGGTCAAGCGGGGCGGCGCTAGGGCTCCGGAACCGCCTCATCCAAGGCCTCGCGGTAAGCCAGGAGTTTGCTCTCACAGGTCTAATGTTTTGGAACAATCGTGATGACGAGAAACCCGTCAGCGCCCTGGTCGAAGGACAGTGAATAGTCGGCAAGGAGCCCGGCACCCGCACTATGTCCCGTGGTCAGGACCGTTTTGGCCCAATCTGCGAGAAGCTCGTCGCGCCGTGGGGGCTGCAGGTCGGGGTCATAACCTGCCATTGTCGCACTCAGCACGGCGAGGGCATCGCCCACGAGATCCTGCGGACTGATATGGGCCTCATCCCTGAGAAGGTCGGCAGAGATCGCGATCAGCGTGGTGCGGGGTGGCGTTGCGTGCCCCTCGACAGTGGCACTGACCGTGGGCGAGGAGAATCGGCATTCCGCTGTTCCTTTGCCCTGGCAGCCCTCAGGCTTCAGCCGAAGGGCGAGCCCGGCTTGAGCGAGGTGGCGATTGATTGATGTGCCATATCCGGCAGGAGGCCGGTCAAAAGGGTCGGCCGAGGCCGGCCCGCTTAGGCCCGCTGCCATGCCGAGAGCCGTAGCCACTGTCCTTGTCCGGTTCCACACGCAGCGGCACCCTCCATCGGGAGACTGTGGCCCCTTACTATGGCTGGAGCATGCTCCTAATGCTGGTCGTGCTGGCATTGGCCATGATCGGCCAACACCTCGATGATCCGGCACTCGGAGACTTTTCGGTGGTCGCAGGCGACCATGGCCTCGAGCTCGTCACGCAGGGCGGTGAGACGGGCGATCTTGTCCTTGACCTCGGCGAGATGGGCCTTGGTGATCTCATGCGCCTCGCCGCAGGAACGGTCAGGATGGCTGGCCAGACCCAAGAGTTGCCGGATGGCCTCGACCTCGAAACCAAGCTCGCGGGCGTGGCGGATGAAGTTGAGCAGGCGGACATCCTCGACACGGTACCGTCGCTGCTGGCCTTCCGTCCGGACGGGCTCGGCCAAGAGGCCGATCTGCTCGTAGTAGCGGATGGTCGGGATCTTCACCTGAGCCTGCCGCGACAGTTCGCCAATCGTCAGAGACATCGAAAAAAAGCCTCTTGAAGCTCTAGCCGCTAGAGGATGTAGGGTCTCCGCGAATCGAAGTGAAGCAGTTTTGTGAGCGTAGTGATGCGTGAGGCCTGCAATCTGCCCGGCGGCCACGAAGAGGAGCCCCAGACCATGTCATCGAAGGAGCAGCGCACCCGTTACCGGGTTTCCGGGATGGACTGCGCCTCGTGTGCGGCCAAGATCGATACGGCCCTCCGGCGGACGCCTGGCGTGGCCGACGTGAACGTCTCGGTCCCGGCAGGAACCGTAACGGTCGACCACGATGACACGGTTGTACCCGCCGCGCTCGCAAAGCGGATCTCAACGCTCGGGTACAAGGTCACCGGGCAGGGACCAGCGGGCCCCTCAAGAGCAAGGCAGCACGGCCACAAGGACAATCATGGACACGTGCATGGACCTGGTTGCGACCACGACCATGATCACGGCCACGATCACGATCATCATGGCGATAAGCACGCTCACGATGAGGAGGCTTCCGCCGGCCTGCACGGGCATCTGCACGATCATGGGCCCAGCGAAGGCCCGTGGTGGAAGAGCACGCGCGGGCTCCTGACCATCGCCTGTGGCTTGGCGCTCGTGGCCGCCTACGGGATTGGCCAACTCCTGCCCGAGACCGGACATTGGGCCTTCGTCCTCGCCATGGCCGTCGGTCTCGTTCCCATTGCCCGGCGCGCCATCGTGGCGGCCCGCTTCGGCACGCCGTTCTCAATCGAAATGCTGATGACCATCGCGGCCGTCGGCGCCGTGATCATCGGGGCGACGGAGGAGGCCGCCATGGTGGTCTTCCTGTTCCTTGTTGGCGAGCTTCTCGAGGGCGTGGCCGCCGGTCGGGCCCGCGCCAGCATCCAAGGCCTAACTAAGCTGGTGCCGAAGACGGCGCTGCTCGAACGCGACGGAACGACCGAGGAGGTTCAGGCCGACACCCTGATGGTTGGGTCGATCATCCTGATCCGTCCGTGTGATCGGGTTCCAGCGGACGGTCTGATCGTCTCAGGCGAGAGCGCCATCGATGAGGCCCCGGTCACGGGTGAGAGCTCCCCGAAGCGGAAGGGGACGGACGACACCGTGTTCGCCGGCACGATCAACGGCGATGGGGCGATCCGCGTCCGTGTCACTGCGGCGGCGCAGGACAACACCATCGCCCGCATCGTGCGCCTGGTCGAAGAAGCCCAGGAGAGCAAGGCTCCGACCGAGCGTTTCATCAACCGCTTTTCCCGGTATTACACGCCCGCCGTCCTCGTGGTCGGCGCCCTGGTCGCCATCGTGCCGCCGCTTCTCTTCGGCGCGTCCTGGGGCGAGTGGATCTACAAAGGCCTAGCGATCCTGCTGATCGGCTGCCCGTGTGCCCTGGTGATCTCGACCCCGGCCGCCATCGCTGCCGGCCTGTCGGCGGGCGCCCGCCGTGGCCTGCTGATGAAGGGTGGAGCCGTGCTGGAAAGCCTCGGCAAGATCACCATGGCCGCCTTCGACAAGACCGGCACGCTCACCGAAGGCAAGCCCAAGGTCACAGACGTCATCCCAGTGAGGCGTTCGGAGCGGGAGGTTCTCTCGCTCGCTGCGGCCCTCGAGACGGGTTCGAGCCATCCGCTCGCTACAGCGGTCCTGGCCAAGGCGGCGGAGGCCAAGGCCCCAGTCCCTCCGGCCGCGAATGGTGCCGCCATCGGTGGCAAGGGCGTGACCGGCAACGTCGGCGGCGTGTCGCTCTTCCTTGGTTCGGCCAAGGCGGCTGAAGAGAAGGTTCCACTTACGCCGGAGCAGACGGCCCGCATCACTGCTCTGAACGATGAGGGCAAAACGGTCTCGGTGCTTCTGGCCGGAGATCAGGTGGCCGGGCTGATTGCCATGCGTGACGAGCCGCGGCCCGATGCCAAGGAGGGACTCGACGCCCTTAACCGGGCGGGCGTGAAGGCCTTAATGGTCACTGGCGACAACCGCCGCACGGCCGAGGCCATTGCGACCGGGCTCGGCATCGAGCCAAGGGCCGAGCTGATGCCGCAGGACAAGCAGGCGATCGTGCGCGAGCTCCAGGCTAAGGGCCAAGTGGTCGCCAAGATTGGCGACGGCATCAACGATGCCCCCGGCTTGGCGGCTGCCGATGTCGGTATCGCCATGGGCGGCGGCACGGATGTGGCCCTGGAGACCGCCGACGCCGCCGTCCTGCACGGGCGCGTCCTCGACGTTGCCCGTATGGTCCGGCTGTCGCGGGACACGATGGCGAACATCCGCCAGAACATCACCATCGCGCTCGGCCTCAAGGCCGTGTTCCTGGTGACGACCATCCTCGGCATCACGGGCCTGTGGCCCGCGATCCTGGCCGATACGGGCGCGACGGTGCTCGTCACCGCCAACGCCATGCGGCTGCTCGTGGCCGGCGGACGGACCTGATGCCGTCGCTCCGTCGGTGTGGATCACGGGGAATGAGCGCCGCATGCCTCAATCCTGCCGGACTTGACCGCAAGCTTTGGTGTGACTGGCCGGCGCTGCGGCAAGCAGCCTTGAAGCCGAAAAATTAAGAGAAATCGGGGACTGTCCGGCCTCACTACCCGGGCAGATCACAACGCGGGGTCCCCATCATGAAGCGTATCGCATTGGCTGCGAGCCTCGTGCTCGCGCTTGCCGCCTGCCAGGGTGACAATCGGTCCACGCGCCATCTTGTGCCGATTCCGCAGTCCACCATGGCGCTGATGGACAGCAAGGGCATGTCCAAGAGCGACCCCATCCTGATTCGGGCGTTCAAGAAAGAGTCGGAGATGGAGGTCTGGAAGCGGGGAGCCAACGGCAAGTACGCCCTGCTGAAGACGTATCCCATCTGCCGCTGGTCGGGCCAGCTCGGCCCCAAGATCCAGACGGGTGACCGCCAGGCGCCGGAGGGCTTCTACACGGTCAGCCCCGGGCAGATGAACCCGAACTCGAACTATCACCTGTCCTTCGACACCGGCTTCCCGAATGCCTATGACCAGCAGATGGGCCGCACGGGCAGCCTGCTGATGGTCCATGGCTCGTGCTCGTCCGCCGGCTGCTTTGCCATGACGGATGAGAGCATTGCAGAGATCTATGCCATCGCTCGGGAGGCTTTTGCCGGTGGTCAACGTGGCTTCCAGTTCCAGTCCTATCCGTTCCGGATGACGGCCGAGAACCTGGCTAAGCATCGCCTCGACCCGAACATCGCGTTCTGGAACAACCTGAAGGAAGGCAACGACACCTTCGAGGTCACCCGCGAGGAGCCGCAGGTCGGGGTCGGCAGCGGGCGCTATGTCTTCGATGCGGGTGATCCGTCCGTGGCCGCTGCCGTGGCCCAGAAACAGCAGAGGGACGAGCAGCAGGTGGCCGCTCTGGTGGCCAGGGGCGTGCAGCCCGTCAGAGTGGTCTATGCCGACGGTGGGCAGAACCGGGTCTTCCGCGAAGCCCTGTCGCCTGGCGAGGACGGCTCGCTGGCGGTAGACGCCAGTACCCGGAATCGTTTGGGTGATGTCAGCCGCCCGGAAGCCCTGGCGGCCGGGCCGCGTGAAATCCTCCTGAACGCAAATGGGAGCCCGCGGCAAGGATCCCCGACCAGTACGTCGTACGCGTCACAGAGGGCATCCCAATAGAACCGGCACGGCGGGGCAGGGCCGATCAACCTACCCTGCCTTCTGCGATGCCTGACTGGAAAGAGGCGTTAGCGGCCGGCCGTGACGGTCGGTGAGACAAACGCTCCACCGAGCGAGGCCCAAGCCGAGCCGGTATCGCCCTCACGCTTGACGTAGGTGTAGCCGGTCTGGTGCCACGGCAGGACGGCGTTCTTCTTGTTATCGAGCACGAAGTCACCGCGATCGGTGCGGACCATCATCACGGCGTGCCCGGCGCCTTCCTCGTCGATGACCACGGTCATCCGCAGGGCGCGACGGGGAAAACCGGCCTCAACCAAGCGCTTGCGCTTGACGAGCTGGTAGTCCTCGCAATCGCCGTAGCCGTCCTCGGCGAAGTCCCAGCGGTCCTCGACACCCCAGTGGTCCTTATCGGTCTTGGCCTTGATCGCACCGTTCACCTGACGGTTGACCTGGACGATGGTCTTCCAAGCTTGGGGTGTGAGAGCGATGGTGGCCGGTTCGGAAGCGTCGACGGCACATTCCTCCGGCCTCTGCTGGCAGAAGCGGGTCCAGGCGGCGATCGGCTTGGCGGTGCCTACCTTCGCGACGGATTGTGATGAGGCTGGTGGGGCTGCCACGGTTTGCGCCTGAACAGCGGCAGCAATGACGGTGAACGACAGAGACACGGTGGCAAGGCGGAGCGTGTTCTGGGAAAAAGGCCGAACGTTCAGAAGCCCAAGAAGAGAGTGCCGCATTGCCCCCGCCGACGTGTCGTTAAGGAAGTGTTCATCTTCATGACACGGCGGGAATGGCGGATTCAAGGCAGAAGTTAAACAGAAGTTAACGGTCGGTCGTTAGCGTTCGTTCCCACCCTTCATTAGCAGGACTGGGAACGCGCCATGGCAGTACTCGTCATGGCGCGTCAGAAAGTCCCTTACCTCACCTTGTCCTGTGAGACGTCCATGATCAGCCGCGTGGTCAGATAGAGGCGTGGGGCAATGCTGCCGATCTGGATGTACTCGGCGTCATTGGAGTGGGACCCGAAGCCGCTCAGACCGAAGCCCTCGACAACCGCGCCCTTGGTCTTCAGTGCCGCGAAGGCCGCGTCGGTGCCGCCGCCGTTGGGAGCATCCAGCACCTTCATCGGCACGCCGATCTCGTCGTAGATCGACTTGGCGTGTGACGACAGCTTGCGGGAGGCGTCGGTGGCTTCCAGCGGCGGCCGACGCACCTCGAACTTGAGCTGCACCTTCGCCTCCGGCAGTAGCTGGTTCTTGATCCGCTCCTGCAGCGTCGCCTGGAGCTGGTCGAAATCAGAGACCTTCAGCGCCCGGGCATCAGCCTGCGCCGTTGCCTCCGCCGGGATCACGTTGCGGTTGGTGCCGGCCTGTGACACCGTCCAGTTGAGTTTCAGCCCACGGTCGTTCTGCGACAGGTCCTTCAACTGCAGCAGCTGGTGCGAGAGTTCGTAAAGCGCGTTGACGCCACCCTCGGGCCGGGCGCCGGCGTGCGAGGATTTGCCGTGCACGGTCAGGTACGCTGCCCCGATGCCGCTGGTGGCAAGGCGCACGCTGCCGTCGGTGCCGCCGCCCTCAAATGACAGGACGACATCCTGGTCGGAGGCGATCTGGGTGATGGTGCTGCGCCCGCCAGGGGAGCTGATTTCCTCGTCACCGTTGATCAGCACAGTGAGCGTGCCGTAGTCCTTGAAGCCGAGCTTCTGCAGCAGTGCAATGGTGTGCAGGATGGTGGCGATGCCGTGCTTGTCGTCAGCAATGCCCAGGCCATAAGCCTTGTCGCCGTCGATGCGGAACGGCTGCTCCTTGAGCATGCCAGGCAGGTACACAGTGTCCATGTGGGCGATGAGCATGATCTTGGCTTTGCCGGTACCCTGGAACTCGGCCTTCACCATGGCGCCGACCTTCTCGGGCGTGTCGTCCATGCGGTAGATGTCGGCCGGCTGGATCAGCTCGACCTTGCCCCCGAGCTGCTTCAGGCGATCGGCGATCAGGTCGGCGATCTTGGCCAAGCCTTCCAGATCCTTGCTGCCCGACTCGATGGAAACCAGATCGCGAAGAGTATCCAGCAGCGGCTGCTGTTCCTGCTTGGCGAGATCCTGGATGGCTGTAACCGGCTCAGCCAGGGAAGGGCCGGCGGCCATGGTCATGGCCATGGCGACAAGGGCGAAGGGCAGGCGACGGTGTTTGGAAGTCATGGATGTCAGTGGCCTTCAGACGGAGGGGAGACTCCGGACGCTCCGCCAACCTCTGAAGTCCGTTGGAACGCCCGGGAAAGGCAGCAACACGGCGGGGCGATTACCCCTTTGGGTTACCGCCTTAACAGTATGGCAGTCCTGGGAGTGGTCAAGGTGTTCGCCCGCCACCGATGGCTATCGCTGCAGGACCGACTTTTGCCATTAAGAGACCGGCAGCGGCATCGGTTCAGGCTACCCTAGCAGGATCACGAATGCGTGCAGACCTCGTGCCACGCCTTTTGCACCGTTGACGGGAAACCCTGTGAAGCGGTCGTGTAGTGTGCCGACAAGCCCGGTGCGGAGCCGGGTCTCGATCCCGGAGGCTACCCATGCGGTCACCCCTGCTTGGAGCGTTCTTCGCTCTGGTGGCAATCCCCGCCCACGCCCAAGCTCCCGAGGGAACACCCACCCGCATTCGCGGCACGGTCGAGAAGCTTGAGGGGCAGACCCTGACGGTCAAAACCCCGGCAGGGCAGGAGGTGCCGGTTACCATGGCGCCGAACTTCGCTGTCACCGGTGTCGAGAAGCGCAGTCTCTCCGACATCAGGACCGGCGATTACATTGCCTCGACCTCAGTCCGAGGATCTGACGGAAAGCTGCGGGCTCTTGAGGTGCACTTCCTCCCTCCGGGAGTGGGCGAGGGGCAGTTTGCCTGGGATCTCGCTCCGGATAGCCTCATGACGAACGCCACCGTCGCCGGGGTCGCGGCCGCTCCGCAGGGACAGGTGCTGCGGGTGACCTACAAGGGCCAGGAAGCGGAGATCACCGTTCCGCCCGACGTGCCGGTGGTCGCCTTTGTGCCTGGGGACGCGAGTCTGGTGAAACCTGGAGCGGCGGTTTTCATCTTTGGTCAGAAGAAGCCCGACGGATCCGTCTCGGCGACCCGTGCCACCCTGGAGAAGAATGGCGTGAAGCCACCCATGTGATCAGGACCGTTCAGCCCATCTGGAGAAGGCCATGCCTGAGCAAACCGCCCCATCCGATTAATTGGACTTGGACGCTTGTTGCAGCTTCAGTTGCGCCACCCGGGCACACTCCTCGGAGACTTTGAAGTAGCGACTAACGGCGTCAGCTCCGAGTTCAATCGGGCTGGGCTCCCCCGGCTTGCGGCCAGGGATCATCCTGATCTTGTTGACCGCGTTGTCGAACTCGGAATGGTTCGACATCACCACCGTCGCTCCGAGGCTTTTGGCCATGTCGACCATCTTGCGCTGCGAGTTGATGTAGGTCTGGAAGTTCTCGACCGTGTTGACGAAGTTGAACGCCGTCCCGCCCGAATAGGCCACCGTCAGCGGCTTGCCGTTGTCTTGCACCGGGAAGAACAGCGAGAACGTGCCCTCGGTGTGCCCAGGGGTGAAGACAAGGGTCACCGTCGTGTCACCCAAGGTGATCTTCTGCCCATCCTGGGCGACGATATCCCGCTTGGGCTTCACGCTGGTCTCGCCCTGGCCGTAGCGATTGACCGAGTTCTCGACGAAGCGCCAGTCGGGCTCACCCATCACGATGCGTGAACCAAAGCGGTCCTGCATCATCTTGGCGCCGCCGACATGGTCCCCGTGGCCGTGCGTGATGATCACGTATTTGACTTGCTTCGGATCGAGCCCGAGCTTCTGCAGGCCACCAACGATCAATTCCTCGGAATTGTAGGGATAGATCGTGTCGATCAGGATGATGCCGTCACTGGTGGTGAGCGCCCAGGCGGAGTGGATCTTGCCGCCGACGAAGTAGAGGTTGTCGAACACCTTCGCTGGGTCGGCGTACCAGGTCTCGCGGGCCGGAGGCGCACCCGGAGCGACATCAGCGCCGGGGCCGGTGGCCGGCAGGATGCAGAGCCGGCCGAGCGTGCCAAGGAAGTCCGTTCCCGCCGCCTCTTTGGCCAGCTTCAGATGGACGTCCGGGGTGTCTCCGGCTGGTGCGGTCTGAGCGTTTGCCGACGCAGCGCCGATGACCGTGGCGATGGCGAACGCGGCCAAGGATGTCTTTGAAATCGAAAACATCAAACCCTCCCTAAGTGGGCTCTGACGGGCTTCACCCAATAATCACCTCTGCTGAGGAGATCATGCATTCGCGGCAACCATCCGGCCTAAGCGAAACCCAACTTGGAGGGTAGCCAGGAGGCATTCGCCCGGACAAGCGGCCATACCTCGACATTGCCCGTTATCAATTCTTTCGAGAGCTGACGTTTGCCAAGGGGACCGCGTAGAGCTCCAGGCGGTGGCTGACGAGTTGATAGCCAAGCTCCCGGGCAACGAGTTCCTGCAACCGCTCGATCTCGGCATTCCTGAACTCGACGACCGCTCCCGTCTCGATGTCGATCAGATGGTCGTGGTGACCTTTTTTTGAGACCCCCTCGTACCGGGATCGGCCGTCCCGGAACGCCTGGCGCTCGACGATACCCTCGCTTTCCAGGCGTTTCATCGTCCGGTACACGGTAGCCAGATTGATGTGCGGATCGCGTTCGCTGACCCGGCGATGCAGTTCGTAGACGTCGGGATGGTCAGTCGCCGCGGCCAGAACCTGGGCGATCAGGCGACGCTGCCCAGTCAATCTCAGCCCATGCGCGCGGCATTGCGTTTCAATCCGGTTCGTCATGGTCGGCAGCTCCGACTGGGATTCCGCCGAACCCGAAGCCGGCTCCGTTGGGATCCGCAACCATCATATCACCACTCGACCATCACGAGAGCGGCTTGCCAATCGCCTCGAACAGGAGCAGGGTTGAAGTTGCAATTCGTTTGCAATTGCGAGAATGAGCTTGGCCATGGATACTGGTTCCGGACGCACGTTGGTGAGTTGGCGGCGCGAGCGAGGATCCCCGTCGCTCTCCGACGTCCATCGCAGCATCGCCGTGCGTTCGCATGCCTCCCCCTGGCGGAAGCTCGCGGCGTTCCTCGGCCCCGGTTACCTCGTGGCCGTCGGCTACATGGACCCCGGCAACTGGGCGACCTCGCTCGCCGGCGGGGCCAAGTTCGGCTACGCCCTCCTGGTCATCGCTCTGCTGTCCAATATCATGGCGATCATTCTCCAGCACCTGTGCGCCCGGATGGCGGTGGCGACCGAGAGGGACCTCGCCCAGGCTTGCCGGGATGCCTACCCGCGTCCGGTTTCCTACCCGCTCTGGTTCCTGGCCGAGATCGCGATCTGCGCGACCGACCTCGCCGAGGTGATCGGCACAGCCATCGGGCTGAACCTCCTGTTCGGCATTCCGCTTGAGATCGGGGTGCTGGTCACCGCCCTTGACGTGTTCCTGATCCTCTATCTCCAGAACAAGGGCTTCCGGTGGATCGAGGCCTTCGTCATCACCCTCTTGGGGGTGATCGCCGTCTGCTTCCTCGTGCAGATTGCCATGGCCGATCCCGAGTGGGGACAGGTCGTCCGAGGCTTCGCGCCGACGACCGAGATCATTTCCAACCCCGACATGCTCTATCTTTCGCTCGGGATCATCGGCGCGACGGTGATGCCGCATAACCTGTACCTGCACTCCGGCATCGTGCAGACCCGGGCTTTCGGCGAGAGCCTGCCGGAGAAACGGGAGGCGATGAAATACGCCACGATCGACAGCACCCTGGCCCTGATGTTTGCCCTGACCATCAACGCATCGATCCTCATTCTTGCGGCGGCCGCCTTTAACCGGACGGGCAACACGGGCGTCGTGGATCTGGACAAGGCGCACATGCTGTTGTCTCCGCTGCTGGGCTCGGCGATGGCGCCGACGCTGTTCGCCGTCGCGTTGATCTGCTGCGGGCTGAACTCGACCGTCACCGCCACCATGGCCGGCCAGATCGTCATGGAGGGATTCCTCGACATCCGGCTGCCGCCATGGCTGCGGCGACTGGTGACGCGGGCCGTCGCAATCGTTCCAGCAGCTCTAGTCACCATTGCGTATGGGGCCAGCGGGTCTACGAAGTTGCTGATCCTCAGCCAGGTCATCCTGAGCCTCCAACTTCCGTTTGCCATCATCCCGCTCGTGATGATCACGGCCAGCCGCAGGAAAATGGGAGAGCTCGTTGCACCACGATGGCTTACCGGGGTTGCCGGGGTGGTGGCCGGCATCGTCATCACGCTCAATGTCAAGCTGATCGTGGACTTTCTGACGGGAGCCTAGCGTCTTCAGGATCCTGACCGTGAACATTCAGGCAGGCCGCTTGGACAGGTTTAGGCAGAATGAAAGCGGTAGCCGGAGTGTAGCCGACATCCGTCACGATGGCTTGGTCAAGGGACGACGCCGGGCTCGTTGGCCGGTGCTCGCTTCGGCGGGATTCCTGCCCTGGAGATTCTGGGCCACCGCGGTTCCCTGACGGCCTTCCGCAGGAAGTATGAGAAATCCACATGGGGCGAACGTCAGCTCGCCCCATGTGTGGACCTCGATCACGGGAGTCCTATGACAGGGCGGTCGCAGGTGCTGCGAGATCAACGAAGCCCTGCACGAGCATGATGGCCCCGAGCACGCCGACGAGGCCGGCCGAGGCCAGCGGCAGGCGCCGGAGCAGGCGGTCGGAGAAGTTGATCTTTTTTGAGGCATGCTGAATGCCCCACGCGGCCGCGACGCCAATGGACACCATCGTGATCGCTAATCCGAGGCTGAAGGCGGCCACCGTGGCGGCGCCGAGGGTGAACTGGCCGAGCTGGAGGCAGATCAAGAGTACGGTGATCGAGGCCGGGCAGGGGATCAGGCCACCGGTGATGCCGAAGAGAGCGATCTGGACTGTGGTAACGTTGCCGCCGTTGGCTGCAAGCTGACGGGCGATCTGCTCAGCGTGCTCGCGCTCGTGGGCGTCCTCATCAAGGTGGGCGTGATCGTGATGATGGTCATGATCATGCTCGGCGAAGGTGACTGCGTAGGTGTGGGCATGGTCGCCGTGGGACAGCCGCATCCGGGCTGTGAACGCATGCGGCTCCGGAATCTCCTCGACGGATTCCAGATAGCTTCCCTGATCGACGAAAGCGAAGGCCTGGCGAGAGCCGTCCGGGCGCTCGGTCTCGGCGGTCACGTCCTGAGGCGCCCAGCCATGGCCGCTCAGGGTCCGCAGACGCCAGCGGGGCGGCACGCCGTCCTCAAACACCGACAGCTCGACGATGCCATGTCCGGTATCGATGGTCCGGACCTCGTCATGGTGGTGGCCGTCATGATCATGGTTGTGATGGTGATGATGGCCATGGTGATGGCGCCGGAACCAGCCGATGCTCTGGCCGGTGCGCCAGAACATCCAGGCGGCGATGCCGATGATGATCACGCCCGAGGTGATCAGCAGCCAAGCCTCGAAATGCGAGTTCAGGATCTCTCGGCCGAACGACAGGCCAGCCATCGCCACGATCCAGACCACGAGCGAGTGGGAGAGGGCAGCGCAGACGCCGAGTAGGATGGCTTGGCCGATGGTGCCGCGGATCGCCACGATGTAGGCGGCCATCATCGTCTTGGAGTGGCCGGGCTCCAGCCCGTGCAGGGCGCCGAGCAGCACGGCAAAGGGAAGATGCAGCCAGCGGTTGCCGCCGGACTGAAGGAGTTGAGCAATATCAGGCATTGGTTATCCAGAGATGTCTTCTGGCGACAATCAGGATGTTCGGCCGCTGCAAAATGGGTTCATTTCAGGTAGGTGCGGACCACCTCGATGAGCTCGGCGGCACCCTTGGCCCGTTCCGGGTCCGGCTCATGCGCCGGATCAACGACGTGACTGCGGATATGATCCTCCATCAGCTCGACGGTCAGGCCGTTCACAGCCCCGCGGACGGATGCGACCAGCATCAGCACGTCGGCACAGCCGAGTTCGGCCTCCAGCGCCCGCTCGATGGCTTCCACTTGACCCTTGATCCGGCGAACCCGGGCCAGAAGCTTGGTCTTCTCTTTGATCGTGTGGGACATGCGGCCTCCTCGCTGATGTCTTGCATCATATAGGGGGCTACCCTATTTGATGTCCACCCCATCGTTTGCCGCAGGCGAGGAGAAAGCGTGAAGAAGGACAATCCCTGCATCTCCGAGTGCGAGTTCGACGGGTGCACCGGCTGGTGTCTCGGCTGCGGGCGGACGATCCCGGAGATCCGGGAATGGCGGAAGTTGACGCCATACCGGCGCACGGCACTGCTGCGAGAGCTGCCCCGGCGCGTGAAGCAGGTCCGGACCGACAACGAGGCATCCACAGATCGGGTTGCCCGGCAGGTACGCCGCACGTTCCGGGTTCTGTCCGGGAGCGGACAGCCCAACTGATGGAGCATCTTCTCGAGTATCTCGGCTTGGCCGGGACCGCGTTCCTGTCCGCGACGGTGTTCCCGTTCCAGTCGGAGGTGGTCTTGGCCGGCATGCTGCTGGCCGAGCACTACCATGTCTGGCTGCTGGTTCTAGCCGCCAGCGTCGGCAACATCCTGGGTTCCTGCGTGAACTGGTATCTGGGGCGCTTCATCACCCGGTTCCAAGGCCAGCGCTGGTTCCCGCTCACGCAGAAGCAGGTCACCAAGGCGGAGGGATGGTATCGCCGCTACGGGCGCTGGTCTCTGCTGCTGTCGTGGATGCCTGTCATCGGGGATCCGCTCACCATTGTGGCGGGCGTCCTGCGCGAGCCCTTCCCGGTGTTCCTTGCCTTTATCGTGGTGGCCAAGACCGCCCGCTATCTTGGGGTCGCGGGATTCACCCTGGGTTGGATGTAGGTGCGAAATTCCGAGCCCCGGTGTCTGGCCCCTCAGAAAGGACTGCCCTTCGAACGAAGATACGCGATCAGATCGGCGCGTTCGTCCTGCGCCTCGACGCCGGGGAAAGCCATGCTGGTCTTTGGAACCAGCTTGTAGGGAGCAGCCAGATAGCGGCCCAAGAGGGACTCGGTCCAGCGCTCCTCCTGTTGGGCGAAGGCACGCAGGGCCAGGGAATAGGAGAACCCCTCCTGCGACGCGATCCTGCGGCCGACAACCCCGTGCAGGTTTGGCCCCTGCAGGGTTGTTTCATCGGGCTGCACGGAGTGGCACGAGTAGCAGTATTGGAACACCTTCTCGCCCCTCACCGGGTCGCCACCATCTGCGTGTGCGCTGACGACGGTGACGCCCAGCAGAAGGGCTGCCGCAGGAACAAGTCGCAAGATCACTGTGACCGCCGGGCTGTGCGGATCACCATCAGCCGGTCTGCCCCCGACTCCGGGAGCCAGACCTCGCCGGGGCGCCCGAGGATTTGGCGCACGTTGGCGTCGGCCTCTGACATCGGATAGCTCGTGAACTGTTCGGTGGCCGGATCAAAGGACACGATAGCGTCGGCGCCCCAGTCGGACACCCAGACCATGTCACTCTCATCGACATAGACGGCGTAGGCTTGTGGCTTGTCACCCGGCAGCTTCCACTCCCGCCAGGCGTTCGCCTTTGGATCGTACAGCCCAATCTGACCGGCATTCCACTCCGATACCCAGATGCGCCCCTTCGAGTCGACCAGACGCGGCGGGCACCTTGGCCTTTCGTTGGCGGTTCGATCACGGTCGCCTCGCCAGTCGCCTTGTCTATGCGGGCAATGTGGTTGCCGGCGAGCGAGGCATAATAGACGTCGCCCTCCGGCGTGGCGGTGATGCCATAGGGACCGCGACCGCGTGGTGCCTTCCAGACGTTCAGCTCGCCGCTTCTCGGATCAAGTCGGCCGTAGAACCCGTTCTGCCCTGTGAACCAGTGAAGTCCGTCCTTGTCGAACACGGCGGTGTTCAGGTTGGTGTAGCCGGTCTCGTCGGGAAGCTTCCAGACCTTCACCTTCTCGGTCTGAGGATCGACCCGCACGATGGCATTCTGTCCGCCGTCGGTGAGCCAGGCCGCGCCGTCGGGTCCTTGGATCACGCCATGCGGAGCCGATTTCGGCCCAAGCTTGATCTCGCGGCTTTGGCCTGTGCTCGGATCGAAGATGCCGAGGGCGCCATTGCGCTGGGCCGAGTACCAGACCTTGCCGTCTGGGGCGGGCGCCGCGTCGTGCGCGTAGGCGCCTTCGGGCAGCGGGAAGACCTGTTGCGACTGCTGGGCGGATTCCGAGGCGCTGAATGCGAGAAGGGCCAAGAGGGTGAAGGCGGTGCGGCAACCCGGCAACATGACGGGATTCTCCTGATTTCCGAACATTGCTCCGGATTTATGTCACCATTGCGCTGGCGCCGGGTTCGATGGAGCAGCCCAATGTCTGACGCGCGGCAGGAGCACTGGAACAGCATTTTCACAACCAAGGCCGGGAACGCGGTGAGCTGGTTCCAGGCGATTCCGGAAACCTCCCTGCGCCTGATCCGGACCTGCGGCCTTCCCAAGGACGCGAGCATCCTCGACGCCGGGGCAGGGGCCTCGCACCTGCCGGACGCCCTTCTCGCCGAAGGGTTCAGCAACATCACCGTGCTCGACATTTCGGCCGCCGCCCTGGCGAAGACGAGGGCTCGCCTTGGTGACAAGGGGCAGACAGTCCGCTTCATCGTGGCCGACCTCGCCGCCTGGAAGCCCGATCTCACCGTCGACCTTTGGCACGACCGGGCGGTCTTGCACTTCCTGACGGAAAAGCGGGACCGGGCCGCCTATGCCGACGCCCTCCGGCGAGCGGTCAGACCGGGCGGCTTCGTCGTGATCTCGGGCTTCGCCCCAAGCGGGCCCGAGCGATGCAGCGGATTGCCTGTCCTTCGGGCTGACCAAAATGCCATTGCCACCCTTCTTGGCCCCGACTTCGATCGCCTCGACGCGTTTGAGGAGGACCATCAGACGCCCTCGGGCGGACGCCAGCGCTTCGTGTTCACCAGATTCCGGCGGCGTGGCAGCCAAAGTCTGTGACGTCGGAAAGCGCTTCGTTACATGCTCGTGAGGATGTGGAGCGCCTGACCGACGATGCCGAGGAGATCAGGATTGCCGCCGAGTGAAGAGAGGGGGACGCCATGATGCACGACCTGATGAGCGGAGGGAGGATGTGGAACATGGGCCTGTTCGGGCTCCTGGCCCTCGTCGTCGTGGTCCTCGTGATCGCGGTGCTCGTCAAATAGGTTTTCTTCCGATGAGGCGTATCATGTTCACCAATCCTATTCCGAAACACAGGAGAGCGCCATGCGCACCGCGTTTGCATGCACCCGGCGGGCCTTCATCGCCGGGCTGGCCGGAGCCGCCGTTGCCGGCCCGCTCCGGGCCGCCGAGGGCTTGCCGAAGGTGACGGTCACCAAGGATCCGAGCTGCGGTTGCTGTTCCGGATGGGTGGACCACCTGAAGCAGGCCGGATTCCCGGTCGCCGTGATCGAGACCCCCGAGATCAACCGTGTGAAGACGCGCCTGGGCGTCCCCAAGGCGCTCGCGTCCTGCCACACCGCCGAGGTCGGCGGCTACGTGATCGAGGGGCACGTGCCGGCCGCATCGATCAAGCGCCTGCTGACCGAGAAGCCGCAGGCAGTCGGGCTGGCCGTTCCGGGGATGCCGGTCGGATCGCCCGGCATGGAGGTCGAGGGCATGGAGCCCGACACCTACGAGGTGGTCCTGTTCGGGCCGTCGGGCCAGCGAACCTTCGCGCGGTACCGGGGCGGCCAGCAGGCCTAAGGGGTTCCGGGGCCATCACAGGGCATGATGCGGAGGCGTAAGATGGGTTTCTACAACGACGTCGTGCTGCCCCGCCTTATTGATCGTTCAATGAGGAACAAAGAGCTTGCCAAATATCGCCGACGGATTGCCGGGGCGGCTCACGGCCGAGTACTGGAGGTCGGGATCGGCTCGGGCCTGAATCTGCCGTTCTACGGTTCCACCGTGACCGAGATTATCGGCTTGGAGCCGTCACAATCTCTCATCGAGATGGCATCGCAGCGGGCGAAGGCGGGCAACAGGCCAATTTCCTTTTTGACGGCATCCGCTGAGGCGATCCCACTCGACACAGGCAGCGTGGATGCGGTCGTGACCACCTGGACCATGTGCTCGATCCCGGACGCCAAGGCCGCCCTGGCCGAGATGCGGCGGGTCCTCAGGCCTGGCGGGGATCTCCTGTTCGTCGAGCATGGCCGGGCGCCGGATCCCTGGGTCATCCGCTTCCAGGATTGGCTCACACCCGCGTGGAGGCCGCTTACTGGGGGCTGCCATCTCAACCGCCCAATAGCGGATCTCATCACGGGGGCCGGGTTCAGGATGGACGATCTGCGGACGGGCTACGCACCCGGGCCGAAGCCTTTCACCTTCCTCTACGAAGGGTGCGCGAAAAGCGCCTGAGCGGATGCTGCCGGGAGGGCTGCGCAAGACGAGGTCAAAGACCCGATCGGTTGAGGGCGAAGCCGGACCCCCGATGTCACCAACACGCTCCATTGAGCGCCTGACGCCAAAGAGGACCCCACGATGATGACCACACTGTCACGCACAGCCGCCTTGGCCATGATGATTGCCGCCGGCATGACGACAGCGGCCACCGCGCAGACCACCGCAGCCGATACACACCATTCTGGGGTGATGGCCATTCACAAACGGATCTTCGATAGGGTCGGTGCCGACAAGGACGGCAAAGCGACGCCCGAGGAAATCCAGACATTCCTGCGAGAGTAGCCCATGTTGATATTCTATTGCCTATGAGGTCGTGAGGCCAGTGGAAATCGGACAACCGTGATCAGTGTTCAGATTTCACCTTCTGGAACCTGACCTTGTCACGCCTTCGCCAACCGATAGGCGCTGCCCAGAAGATCAACGAGGTCCAGCAATCGTGCTACGTAAGGATCGCGGGCGGTAAAACCAGCTTCCGCCCGCTCAGCCTGCCATTGACGCCCCAAGGCATCGATCAGTCGGAACAGCCGACGATGATGCAGGCCAAGCTGCCGCTGGATCGGGTCGGCCACAATGCCGGCGAAGGCTGATGCGATGGAGCTGACCGCCAGGAGACCGCCCGTGACCCCGCCGATCAGCACCGGCGATACGGCCGCCGGGAAAAAGCCATACCACACACTGCCCAGGCCTGCCCCCAGAGGAAAAGACGCGATCGCCGCCTGCTGCGCCAGCGTGGTGGCGAGGACTGGCCCGAGCGTCATCACGCCAGGCGTGGCCTGCTTTACGGCAACGGCTCCGGCTCCAACTGTCATCAGTGCCGTCGTGATCTCGGCGGCCGCGGCCCGTGTTTCGGCATAGATCGCCATGGAATCCTCGAGCCGCTGCCGGAAGGCGGGATCGTCCCCGCGCCGTCCGATCGCCAGGAGCGCTTCTCTCAGCGTTTCCTGAACCTCTGGGGCGGACAAGATGATTCCAGCCAAGGCATCCTTGCGGGACTCTTGCTCACCCTGTCGGAACGGGAGCTCCAGGAGCTCAGTCATGATGAGCCACTCGATCTCCTGGCCGACAGCCGTGTCGAACAACAGTTTTCTCGAACCGAGATAGTCTGCGGCTCGCCTGGCGCCGACGGCTTGAGCGCCAGCCGCCGCAAGCCGGGTGGCCAACTGCGGCACCGCAAGCGTGATGTTGACGGGCGCTTTCAGCATGTCCCATCCCACCGCTTTGCGGTGGATCGCGGCCGAGCCGGCAAGTGAGAAGTGACGGTCGACGAACGCATCGACACGGGATCGGCGGCTATCGAAGTAGCGGCGCCCAGCATCGGCAACGATGCGGCCTGCCTGTTCGGGTGTCAGCCGGCCGTTCTCCTCAGGTTGCACGGTAAGGTCGTCTACCATCGAGCACGCTGCTTTTAGGGAAGGGTGAAGCCTGCCTGCATCAACGGTGTGGCGAGCATCAGGGTTCTCGACCGTCAGAGGGGAGGCTTCCAAACGCTATCGGTGAATGATGACCGTGTAGTCGGCGTCGATCACACCGCTTTGCGAGCGCTGCTGGGCCTGATGTACGCGACGGCGTAAGTAGACATATGACGCGATGCCGCCGATCACCATCAGCGGGAGCACGACAAAGAAGCCAACGAGGACAAGAGCCAGCAGAACAGCGCCAGCGGCTGCCAGAACGGCCAATCTGATGACGATGGCCAGCAGACGGTCTGCGGGTTTAGGGCCGGTGGTTGTCCGAAAAGCAATGTAGTCCATGGTGGATCCCCAGTTGCGGTCGCGCTCGTGGGCGCAAAGGCAAGAGAAGAAGTCCGACATCGCGAGCGGCGACCCGCTCGCCAGAGGGGCCCGGACCCTAAGGCTAGGCTGACGTGGGGATTGAGCCAGCGCGATACAAGATCGGGGGCAAGGACCCGGTGTAATCCCACTCTGCCCCGCCTCGGAATGGCTATCGGCTTCCACGCTCTGGACCGTTTCCCTGAGCAGGATGATGGCTCTCTCGATAGTAGTGAGTTCCATCGCCGATGAGGACCTTGGCCAGACTGTCGATCTCCTGCACCACACCATCGATCTGGCGGTATTCCGGACCTCCGATCTGGATGTCCGCTAACGCCCGCGTGAGGAGGTGACGGGTCGGCCGCAGGGACTCCAGCAGCCTGTCGGCGACCTCACGGGTCATGACCCGCCGGGACCGCCTCGAATAACCGTGTCGCATGGGATTGAAGCCTCAAAGTTCTCTATGTTGGTTCTCGGCCTGGGGCGGCGATGACAGAGATGGGCGAACCCGCGCTCGAAGGCATCATGATTGGATTGTTCCACAATGACCCGAGCCGGAGCGGTGCGGCGTCGCATGGATCCTTCCGCGGACATGCCCGAACGACAGAGCCGCAGCCAATCGTTCAATCCGTTGCTCCTGAATGCGCTGCTCGACGAGCAGGACTTTGATCTCGGCTCTCGGATCGCCTCCGCAAGCCTCAATCACGGCCGTGACGTCAGCTTCGACCGGATAACCGGCGCATGCCGCCAGAACCTGTTCGGTCATCGTGCTCTCCTGTGTGAGCTGTGACGCTACCGATTCGAGATCCTGCCCGCCACAGAATTGTTGACTGTTTGTTCCGACCCTGTGGAATGTGTGGACACCTCTATGAGGGACGCAGTCAGTTGTTGTCCCAGTCGGCGATTACACGCGCTCGTTGGATGGAGCCTCGTGGCCCGATCGCTATGTGTGGCAACGAATGGCGAAACGCGGTACCGTTGGTTCAAAGATGCGGAAACGTTCTGGTAGATTGCAATCCGGCGGAGGAGCATATTTGCCAACAGGCTGTTGGCAAATATCCGCGGAACAAGATGCTCCCGAAGCGTCCATCGTTGGCAGAACAGACCTACGCCAAGGAGGGTGGCCCCGAGGCTATGATCGATCCCCAAAGCCCGAATGGCGCCGCCAGGAAAGCGGACCTTCAAATCCGAAGGGATCTGCTCGATATGCTCGGTGCACCGAAGGGTGCAGCGACCGTCGCCCGCCGCCCCACACCAGAGGGCGATCTTCTTGTGGTTCGCCTGACAGCACCTGGTGTTCTGCCGGCCGACCAGAGGCCTGCGAGGTTCCGCGGATTTCCCGTCACCTACGAGGTTGTGAAGCCGGTGAAGATTGGGCGGCTTTAAAGAGACGCAGACTTGTCGGTTCTCACGGAGGCGGAGCCCTTTTGTTGGACAAGCTGTTATAGAGTGAGACCCGACATGAGGAGGGTTGGTCATGGCCACCCTCGTTGTCGCGATCCGGCGGGAGGCACGGTCGGACACCATGACGGCCGAGGAGTGGGTCTGCCAGGTGTCTGGCGTCGTTGTGAAAGCGGCAGGCAATCCAAGCTGCATTGTCATCGAGGCCTCGCCCTAAGCGGCGTCCGAGCTCGAGCGTCGCTTCGGCGACAAGCTCATCGTCGAGGCAGAGAGCCGTCACAAGCGACTGCTGTAACCTGATGGGCGCCCGCAGGCGGAGTGTGCATTGAATTGCACGCATGGGTGCATTGACAACATAGAATTCCAGAATCAACCGCTCTGTCGTCACTATCTTTCGCATCGGCGCGTTCTGGACGAGGGACGCAACGGTTCTCTGGAAAGAGGGTTTGCCCCTCTCAACTTAGGGCCGCTGGGAACAGCGGTCTTTTTCTTGACCGGGCACCACGTCAGGGCGTGAGTGGAATGGCGAACATCGGACCAGATCAGGTGGAAGCGGAAGCGCGGGCGCTGCTGAAGGAAGCCATTGAGCGCTCGGGCTGGTATCCCATCCTCTCCGGTGCGGAGCGAGACAAGCGCATCGAGCAGGATGTCGAACGCTACTGGCATCTGATGGCGCAGGAAGCGGCACGGCGCCTCCTCGACCGCTTTGAGGCGTGCTCTCGCGTTGCTTATCACACAGTGGGTTCGGCGCAGGGCATCGGTTCTGGAGCAGGTCGCGGGTCTTAGGGCAGGGGGATTAACTCCTGGTCATCGTTTAGCGGCGGATGAAAGCGCCCGTCAAAAGGCCGACGCGTGACCGACATTGCCATCGAGGAGGCAGGAGACTGGCCCACAAGCCAGGGCATGTGGTCTGGGTCGGCCTGCACAAACTTGCCATGGAGGATGCCCTGAAGGCGCATCAGCGGCCCAAGGTGGAGCAATAGGGCGAGGCGCTGTTCGTCCTTGCCCGCACCGCTCAGATGGTGGAGGGCGCGGATCGCCTTTGGCGAAACCCACCTGCTTCTCGGGCGCGGCTATGTGGTCTCCCTATGGGGTAAACGCGTAGCTTCCCAATGTGCGATCTCGGTGACGGTTCCGACTGCCAGGCTTACGAGGAGGAGGCTACTCCTGCAGTGGGTACATCGGATTGCTCAATCTGGTGCCTTGTTGAGCGAGGATTGCGGTGACGACAGACCTGGCCTGCTCACTATCCTTGGAACAGCCAGGGTAAGCCAACGTTGACGCCCGGCGCCGGCATGGTGCGCCGCACAACGAGGATCCATGAAGTTCGCCCCCGATGACTACCTCGCCTTCTTCCCGCTCCACCATGAGGTCGAGGATCATCTTCCGCTTCGCCTCCGGTCCCAGCGCAATTCTGTTGCAAGCAAACCTGCTGCAAAGAAGAGGCGCTTGTCCTTGGCCCTCCAAGGCGGCGGGTCCTTCGGGGCTTTCACCTGGGGCGTGCTCGATCGCCTGCTGGAGGACGAGAGCATCACGTTTGATGCGGTCAGCGGCGCCAGCGCCGGTGCCGTGAACGCGGTTCTGCTTGCATCCGGCTTGGCTCAGGGCGGTCCCGAGGCAGCAAAGGAAATCCTTGAACGCTTCTGGCGGCGGGCCAGCGAGGCGGCGCCCAGAGGTCATGCTCATGCCGGCCTCGCCATGGAGGTCGCAGTCCGCCACCTCTCGCCCTACCAGTTCAATCCGTTCAACCTGCACCCCCTGAAGACGCTCCTGGCAGAGGAGGTCGACTTCGAGGCGCTACGGCAGCATTCGAAACTCAAGTTGCTGGTCGCCACGACGCGGGTGCGTGATGGGCGTTTACGGATCTTCCGCGAAAAGGCCCTGACGCTCGACGTGATCCTAGCTTCGACCTGCCTGCCCGTCCTGCATCATGCGGTGACCATCGACGGTGAGGCGTACTGGGACGGCGGATACTCGGCCAATCCACCCTTGCTCCCGCTCGTTTCCGCATCACGGGCCACGGATGCATTGGTCGTGCAGATCATGCCTTCTGTTGGAGCTGAGATGCCAACCTCCGCGTCGGAGATCCGAAAGCGCATCGAGCAGATCACATTCGCCAGCTCCCTAGCGCGAGACATGGACGCGCTGGCTGCGATGAAGAAGCTTGCCGGTCCCCATGAGCAGGGCTCCCGCCTCGCCCGCAAGCTGCAGAAACTGCGGCTCCACCACCTCACGGCGGAGGTGGAGTATCCGGCCTTGAGCGAGGCCAGTGCACTCAACCTGGATTGGGACTTCCTGCTGGCCCTACGAGATGCCGGTCGTAAGGCAGCGGATCGTTTGGATCGCGGGGTTTGAAAAGGCCTCGGTTAATCCTTGCCGAAGTGCTCCGAGCTGGAAGCGAACAGGCGCAATGGGCTGCCGGGGGCTATCCTGGGGCCCGATACTGTTGTAGCGCGAGGATTGTTTCCAACCCGGAAGGGCGGCTCTTAGCACGGTCCAGAAGTTACGCTTTGGTCTGCTCAGTGAGTGACAAGCGGACGTTCTTCACGGAAGCTACATCAATCGGGTGTCAGCCATCGGCCAGCCACATCCTCCATGGATCATCAGCTATCGCAGGCTCGATCATCTAGAGCAGTTTGGAGTTGCACGGAATCGAGGTGTCTGATTCCCTAGTGCGTGGGGGCGTGAGCAGCGAGGCTCACCATGACCGCACCACTTTCTCAGGACCTTCGCCGACGCATTGCCCGGGCTGTTGAGAAGGGCAGCTCGATCCGCCAAGCCGCTGTGCGTTACGAGATCAGCCCGTCGGCAGCCGTGAAGCTGATGCAGCGGGTGCGCAAGACCGGCTCTCTTGCTCCTGACCGGGTTGGTGGGCATCGTCGCCCGGTGCTTGAGCCACATGAGGATCTGCTGCGCAGTCTGGTCGCCGCCAAGTCTGGCATCACGCTCTCCGAGATCCAGGCTGAGTTGAAAGCCCGCGGGATCGTGGTGGCGGCTCTCTCCACCATCCTGCTGACCCTGCGCCGTCTCGGCCTGCGGCACAAAAAAAGTCGCTCCGGGCGGCCGAGCAGGACCGGCCGGATGTAGCGCGCGAGCGTCAGCGCTGGCGTGTGTGGCAGCGCTACATGGACAGCACCCGCTTTGTGTTCCTGGATGAGACAGGCACCACCACCACGATGACGCGCCGCTATGGCTGGGGTCCTAAGGGCGAGCGCGTGGTCGATGCCACGCCGTGGGGGCACTGGAAGGTCACCACATTTGTAGCGGGCTTGCGCGCCAGCGGTCTCATCGCCCCGATGGTGCTCGACGGCCCGATGACCGGTGAGGTGTTCCGCGCCTATGTCGAGCAGGTGCTGATCCCGGAACTCTCGCCCGGTGATGTGGTGGTGCTCGACAACCTGGCGGCCCACAAGGTCGCGGGCATCCGGGAGATGATCCAGGCGGCAGGAGCGAGTCTGCTGTACCTGCCGCCGTACTCGCCGGACCTGAACCCGATCGAGCAGGTGTTTGCGAAACTTAAGGCACTGCTGCGCAAGGCCGCGGCGCGGACGAAAGAAGCTCTCTGGGCCACCATTGGCGCGCTGCTCGATGAGTTCTCGCCCGAGGAGTGCCAGAACTATCTCACCAACAGCGGCTATGAACCCGTGTAAGTCGAAAATGCTCTAGAGGATCCGAGATGCCTGACCTCCATGTCCTGACACCCGATCAGAAACCGATAGATCAGGACAACAACATCGTCTTGACGGAAGTGGTGCGGCCCGGGCATGGGATAGAGTACACGGTGACGGTGTTGATCGATGGGACTGCCATCGCCGTGAGTGGACCATTCCTCACCTTGGATGAAGCTGTCGATCAGGCCAACGAGCAAGCCAGGCATTATGCGCTCGACCCAGTTTACTTTAGAAGAGAGCAGGCCTGAGGAGTTGAGGGGAGGGGCTCTGTTCCCTCCAGCCAAGCATGGGTGGCAGCCTCGCGGGCGGTCTGCTCGTCCTCGAACCCTCGATCGGTGGGCTTCTCAAATCCGCAGACGTGGCACTGAACAGCGGCGGCGAAGCACCCGTCATTCGTGGCGAAGCTCAGGACAGATGCTGCATCGCAGGAACACTGTGGACAGAAGCTCTGGCCCATTTAGCTCTTCCTTTTCCCAGCGATTGCTGCGGGCTGACGTGAAGTTAACGCATCTGCCGCATTCAAGCCAGGAAAGCTGTGACAAATTTGTGCGGTGCAAAATGAATTCAGATCCGGGCAAGAGCAGGTTTCTGAAATCTTCTACCCGCGTTCAACGATCTCCTGCTGTCTGACATGCCTTGCTGCAGACGCAGAGTGTAGGGCAGCCTTAGTGGGTCGGCGACGCAGCAAACACCGATGTTTTCGTCCGCGCTTCGATCCAGGGTGTATAATCGTTAGGCCGACCCGAGATCCGCTTCGGGTCTCCGGGTCGCATAGCGAAGGAGGGTGCTATGCAGACCAATGTCGAACTGGTGCAGATGCTCTATAGGGCGTTCGGCGACGGGCGGATCGACACCATTCTGGAGCACTGCTCGGACACCATCGCATGGGACTGCGTCGGCAATCCAGCCTGGGTGCCACTGGCTGGAACCCGCAGCGGTAAGGACGCGGTCCGGCGCTTCTTCGAGGACTTGGCTCGCGGCTTTACGTTCGAGGAGTTCTCCCCCGACAGCTTCCATGACGCCGGCGATCACGTGTTCTGCTTCGGACACTCGAGCTCCCGCGCGGTTGCGACCGGGCAGACCATCGACGACCGCTTCCTGCATGCCTTCCGGATCGAGAATGGCAAGGTGGCCGCGTTCACCGAGTTCATGGACACCGCGGCAGTTGCCGTCGGATGCGGAACTCTTCGGGTGGCCGGAGAAGGGGCTAAGGCTGCCTAGGGTCAAGATGGGAATGGCGCCGAACCAAGCTTGGACGGAGGCGAGCATGCTGGATGTGAAAGTCCCTGACGATCTGTGGGCCACGGCGACCCTGCCCGAAGGCGTGCTGGAGCGGTGGCTCGTGCCCGATGGGTCCACCGTCGCCGCCGGGGATCCCGTCGCGGCCATTCGGCTCGAGGAGGCGCTGCACGAGGTCATCGCCCCGGCACCAGGCCGGCTTGCCATTGCGGCGGCTGAAGGCGCGGTGATCGAGCCGGGAACGCTGCTGGCCCGTCTGGATGCCGGAAGTATTAGCGGTGGTGGTAGTTGATCGCCCAGTAAGAGGCGAGACGATGATGAACACAACATCTGACCGGGGCGCCTGGAGATGAGAGGAGGAACTCATGAAAGTCAGTGAAGTCATGACACGGGATGTTCGGCTGATTGAGCTCACCCAGACCATCCGGGACGCGGCGAAACTGATGGCCGAGATGGATGCCGGCATCATGCCGGTGCGTGAGGGTGATCGGCTGGTCGGCATGATCACCGACCGTGATATCGCGGTTCGCGCGGTGGCCGAGGGTAAGGGCCCCGACACACCGATCCGCGAGGTGATGACCCAGGACGTGAAGTATTGTTACGAGGATGACGACACCAACGACGTCGCCCGCAATATGGCCGACATCCAGGTCAGGCGCCTGCCGGTGCTCACCAGGGACAAGCGCCTGGTCGGCATCATCTCGCTGGGTGACATGGCCATGTCGGATGGCTCCGGTCGCGTTGGTGAAGCCGTGGCCGGCATCTCGCAGCCGGGTGGCCAGCACAGCCAGACCGGTGGATCCCGGACCTGAGGTGGGATGTAGGGGAGGGGCCCGACTGTGGCCCCTCCTCCACAAGAGTTCACTTAGGTTGACGGGGTCGGGCCGGGGGACGCCTCATGATCTGGGTTCGCAGGATCATCGCCCCGGCCGAATGGAGCGAGGTTCAGGATCAGTTCGAGAGCGGGTTCGTGAAGCTCGGATGCCCGGGCCAAATGATGCTGGTGGCCACGACCGGCCCCGGTCCGATCATGCTCTTCGCCAGCCTGCCCAATCCGGGCCCTCTGCATGCTTTGGCAGGCTTTGAGCGGATCGAGGACAGCGAGTTGCCGTCGCAAGCTTCGCTTCTCGTCGGTCATCCCCAGGCCTTCGAGAAACGCTTCACGTATCCAAAGCGGAGGCCATCAGCCTAGAGCATCGGACGGTTAAACGGACGCATAGCCGGCAGCTTTGAGGTAATTCCAACATTCTTGCGGCTCAAACAAATCGCAGATGCCCCCGAGCGCTCGCCAAAGCGCATCGAACGTTCGCGCCTCGGCCTTGCGCAAGTGGGCTTTAATCTTGGCGAAGGCCTGTTCGATTGGATTAAGATCGGGCGAATAAGCCGGCAGGAACAGGAACCAGGCGCCGCGTTGCTTCAGACACTGCGCGGCCTTTTCACTCTTGTGGACCGCCAAGTTGTCGAGGATCACCACGTCACTTTCGTGCAGCGTCGGCGCGAGCTGCGTCTCGATGTAAGCCTCGAACGCCGATCGAGTGATCGGGCCGTCGATGATCCAGGGCGCGCTCAACTCGCTGCAACTCAGCCCGGCCACAAAGGTATGCGTCTTCCAGTGTCCAAAGGGAGCGCTCATCCGCAGCCGCTGGCCTTTGCGCGAGCGCCCCCGCAGGCGGGTCATCTTGGTGTTGACGTAGATACCGTCTGAGCGGTCAAGTCCGATGGGCAAGCGGAAACTGGTAAACGGTCCCGCTCCTA